>JAGVLR010000015.1 GCA_020054175.1 Candidatus Dadabacteria bacterium | reverse complement strand
TTCGACCTCGACAAGTGGCTCCGCGAGCACGGGGCCGGCATAGCCGCGCAGCAGCCGAACGGCAACGTCCGCAACAAGGAATGGTTCCACATGATAAACGACGACATCATATCCATGCCCGACAAGTGGGAGTATCCATGGTATGCCGCGTGGGACCTCGCCTTTCACACGCTCGCGCTCGACATGGTCGACCCTGACTTTTCGAAAGAGCAGCTCGAATTAATGCTGAAAGAGGTCTACCTCCACCCGAACGGCCAGATACCGGCATACGAGTGGAACTTCAGCGACGTCAACCCCCCCGTTCACGCCTTCGCGAGCCTCTTCCTTTACAACACTCAAAAACAGATAACGGGAAAGGGAGACATCGCTTTCCTTAAACAGATATTCGACAAGCTTGTGCTCAACTTCACCTGGTGGGTAAACAGGAAAGACCGCAGCGGAAGAAATGTTTTCGAGGGCGGCTTTCTCGGCCTCGACAATATAGGAGTATTCGACAGAAGCTCTCCCCTTCCGACGGGCGGATACCTCGAACAGGCCGACGGCACGGCATGGATGGCGATGTTCTGCCAGAACATGCTCGAAATCGCGTTCGAGCTCGCCCAAGACGACCTGACGTACGAAGACATGGCCGTGAAGTTCGCCGAGCACTTCCTCTGGATCGCCTCGGCGATGGACCGCACGGGCAACCACCACGACGAGATGTGGGACGACGAAGACGGCTTCTTCTACGACATACTCAGATTCCCGAACGGGCGCGCGATGCGGCTCAAGGTGCGCTCGCTAGTGGGGCTTCTGCCTCTCTGCGCGTCGACGGTGTACGACGCAGGCGTAGCGGAGAAGTTCCCGACTTTCACCGAAAGAATGCGAAGACGGCTCGGAAGAATGGAAGAGCTCATTTCGACGATTCACCCGCCCGCACAGAAGGGATACGGAGGACGTTACTTACTGTCCATACTGAACGAGGACAAGCTCCGCCGCGTGCTCTCGCGCATGCTCGACGAGAACGAGTTCCTGAGCGATTACGGCATACGCTCCCTCTCGCGCTACCACAAGGACAATCCCTACATATTCAGGGTCAACGGAGATGAATACAAAGTCGAATACATGCCGGCCGAATCGAAATCGGGCCTCTTCGGCGGCAATTCAAACTGGCGCGGCCCAGTCTGGTTCCCCATAAACGCGCTCATAATCCGCGCCATGCTTCACCTCTATAAATATTATGGCGACGACTTCAAGGTCGAGTGTCCGACGGGCTCGGGGAATTTCATCACGCTGTATGACGTGGCTATCGAGATCACTAACCGGCTCATAAAAATTTTCAGGAAGGACGAGAATGGACAGAGGCCTGTATTCGGCGGAACGGAAAAATTCCAGAACGACCCGCATTTCAGAGACCACGTTCTCTTTTACGAATACTTCCACGGGGACAACGGCGCCGGCATCGGGGCGAGCCACCAGACGGGATGGACAGGGCTCGTCGCGAAGCTGATTCAGATAACGGGATACGTCACGAAAGAGATGATACTCGATGTCCCGCGCGGCGCCGCGGAGGTGTACAAGGGAAACAGGTAGCGCCGTCTACAAGCACGCCACGCGTGCATGAATCCGCCCCCACTGCGTCGGACAAATCCATCATATTGCAAGCCGTGCAAACGGCGCAGCAATACACTTCCGGGCCGTCAAAATTGGCGTTAAAAAAATCGAGCGGATGAGCGTTAAAAATCTTATCAGGGGCTGGGGTGGGTATAAGATTTAGCGAAGGAACGAAGATTTTTAGCACAATTTTGCCCCGGCCCGTGACTTTTGCTACTTTTGGTCGAGCAAAAGTAGAAAACCCTGGCACCTCACTTACCAGTTAAGCAGAGAACTTCCCATCCACCCCCGGACGCGCAGAGCGTAGAGTTTGTCATCTCGAACAACGATTTCGAGCGAGCGAGGAATCACCTCACTTCTGTCATTCCCAGTGATTCCGATCGAGTGAGGAATCACTGCACTTCTGTCATTCCCGAATGCTTGTATCGGGAATCCAGCACGCCACGCGTGCATGAATCCGCCCCCACTGCGTCGGACAAATCCATAATATTGCTAGCCGCGCAAACGGCGCAGCAATTCCCCTCCCTCGCTTGACTGGCGCTCTCCGAAACCATAATCTTTTTACTGCCTCCTGTGGCCGACAAACCGCACGACTCGGCGGAGGCTCGGAGACAGGCCCCGCCGCCAGAATCATAATGAGCGAATTCGAAGAACGCTACGCAAAACTAAACGATAAACAAAAGGATGCTGTCGATCACATCGAAGGGCCGCTGCTCGTCGTCGCCGGCCCGGGCACCGGGAAGACGGAAATCCTCGGCCTTCGCACAGTCAACATTCTGCGGAAAACCGGTGTCCCTCCGGGCAGCGTCCTCTGCCTCACATTCACGAACGCCGCTGCCTACAATATGCGGAAGCGCCTTTCGGGGCTTATAGGACAGGACGCCTACAGGCTCGCCATACACACGTTCCACAGCTTCGGCGTCGAGATAATCGGGAGCTATCCCGAATACTTTTACGGCGGCACGAGGTTCTATCCACTCGACGACGTTACGCGCCTCGAAATACTCGAAGACCTTCTCGGCGCGCTCCCTCACGACAACCCCCTTTCGTCGAATCATCCCGAGGGCAGGTACGTCTATCTCGAAAGCGCGACGAGGGCGATAGGCGAGCTCAAGAAGGCCGGCCTCGAGCCGGACGATTTCAGGAAGGTGATCGCGCACAACGAGGAGGCGTACGGCGTTCTCAACCCGCTGATACACCGCGTGTTCGCGGGAAGGGTGTCGAGGAATACCGCCTCTGACCTCGGGCAGATGCTGGGAGAACTGGCCGCGTGCGA
>JAGVLR010000211.1 GCA_020054175.1 Candidatus Dadabacteria bacterium | reverse complement strand
GGCGTATGCCGAGGGATTCGCCGTTCTTCACAGCTCGCCGTTCGACATCGACCTTCAGGCCGTGAGCAAGGTGTGGAAGCACGGGAGCGTCATCCGTTCGTGGCTCCTCGACCTCGCGGAGCGTGTGTTCAAGGCCGACCCGACGCTTTCAGATCTCGATCCCTACGTATGGGACAGCGGCGAGGGAAGGTGGACAGTCGAAGCCGCGCTTCGTCAGAACGTGCCGGCCCCGATAATAACGGCATCCCTCATAGCGAGGATACAGTCGAGGGACAACGACTCCTTCGCCATGAAGACTATAGCAGCGCTCAGGAACCAGTTCGGCGGCCATGCAGTCAAGAAGAAGGCCGATGACGGCAAGTAAAAGACTCGATAATTGTATCGGCGCTTAAAATCGAATTAGAAGAGAGGTAACGCAAATGGCACAGGTAAACAGCTGCGCAATCGTAATATTCGGCGCTTCGGGCGACCTCACTAAAAGAAAGCTTCTGCCCGCGCTCTACGCCCTTTTCAGGCAGGGCCTTCTGCCGGACAGCTTCGCCGTCCTCGGGACCAGCAGGTCGCCGTTCACGGACGACGCCTACAGGCAGAAGACGATCGAGGACATCTCGACATACGGGGGGCTTAAGGACGCGGATAAGGGCAGGCTCGGGGATTTCGCAAAGCACGTCTACTACCAGGCCATGGATGCGACCGATCTCAATCATTACGGCGACCTCAAGAAGAAACTCGCCTCAATAGATACGGAAGCCAAGACCGGCGGGAATTACATATTCTATCTCTCCACCTCGCCGAGCCTCTATTCCTCAATAGCGGGCAACCTCGGCGACAGCGGGCTCTCCAAGGAAGGAGACGACGGCTCCCCATGGAGGCGCATAGTAGTCGAGAAGCCGTTCGGGCGCGACCTCGCTTCCGCAAAGAAGCTCAACGCCGACCTTCAGAGCAAGTTCCAGGAAGATCAGATTTACAGGATAGACCACTACCTCGGTAAAGAGACAGTCCAGGACATCTTCGCTCTTCGTTTCGCGAACGGCATATTCGAGCCCCTCTGGAACAGGAACTACATCAGCCGTATCGAGATCACGGCGGCTGAATCCATAGGCGTCGAGGAGAGAGGCGGATACTACGACCATTACGGGGCGCTCAGGGACATGATCCAGAACCACCTGCTGCAGGTTCTCGGCACCGTTACGATAGAGCCTCCCTCCGTTTTCGACGCGACCGACGTGAGAAATGAAACGGTAAAGATATTCAGATCGCTCCGTCCCATAAAACCCGGGGACGTAGCGAAGCAGGTTGTAAGAGGTCAGTACACCGAATCGACCGTCGGTGGAAAGAAGGTTCTAGGCTACAGGGAGGAAAAGGATGTCGCTCCCGGCTCCCGCACGGAGACGTTCGTAGCGATGAAGCTTTACATCGACAACTGGCGCTGGGGCGACGTGCCGATCTATCTTCGGACGGGCAAGTGCCTCCCGACGCGCGTGAGCGAGGTTGTAATCGACTTCAAGAAGACGCCGCACCGCCTCTTCACAGAAGAGATCCTCTGCGCCGCGACTCCCAACCAGCTCATAATCCGCATTCAGCCCGACGAGGGCATACTCCTCAAATTCGGCATGAAGAAACCGGGGGCCGGATTCGAGATTAAGGAAGTCGGGATGGACTTCCATTATACCGATCTCGCCGATGCCTACATCCCGGAGGCGTACGAGAGGCTCCTTCTCGACTGCATGTTGGGCGATGCCACGCACTACGCCCGGGCCGACGCGGTGGAGGCGTGCTGGACGTTCGTCGATCCCATACTGAACGCATGGGAGAACGATCCGACCGTGCCGCTTTACGGATATCCGGCCGGCTCGTGGGGGCCGGAGGAAGCGAAGTATATTTTCGACGCTCCGGACCAGGACTGGCGCTATCCCTGTAAGAATCTTTCGACCGATGGGGAATTTTGCGAGCTTTAGGAGACCGGCCGATGAAACGCGAGATATATAAATTTCAAGGTATAACCGAAATGGCCGCACGACTGGCCGCCGATTTCAAAGCAGCCGCCGATAAAAAGGCCGCCGCAGGCGAGCGTCTGATAACAGCGCTCTCGGGCGGACACACCCCGAAAGCATTTTTCGAGGTCCTCGCGCAGCCGCCATACAAAGACGGGGTCCCGTGGGACAGCGTGATATTTTTCTGGGGCGACGAAAGGTGCGTTCCGCCGGACAACGACGAGAGCAATTTTAAGATGACGAACCTCGCGCTCCTCTCTCACATCCCGATCCCGGAATCGAACGTGCACCGCATACTCGGCGAGAATCCGCCAGAAGAAGAGGCCGAGCGGTATGGCGAGGTGATAAGCAAGTTCATCCCAGGCTCGGGAAACGGCTTTCCGCGCTTCGACTGGATATTCCTCGGCATGGGAGACGACGGCCACACGGCTTCTCTTTTCCCGGGTGCGCCGACGCTCAATGAAAAAGAGAAGATTTGCGTCGTGGCGACGCATCCCCAGACAGGGCAGAAGAGGGTGAGCGTGACGTTCCCCGTGTTAGACAGCGGGGCGAGAGTTTCATTCCTCGTAGCCGGGGCGGATAAAGAGCCTGTTCTGAGACAGATACTCGAAGGGGAGGGTCAGCAGCTTCCCTATCCTGCATCAATGGTTAATCCGGTGGACGGTGTTCTGGAATGGTACGTCGATAGTGCGGCGGCGCCCTGGCTCAGGGCCTGAGCGCCCCCGGTCGTTTGAATATTAGAACATCTTCGAGAAGTTTCTCGCTTTCCTCTTTTTCCACTTCCCGGTCTGGTAAGCATTCGCTATTATGAGCGGTACGACTGTCGTCGCCTCGGCGTAGACCATCTGCTCGTACACAGTGCTCACCTTGCCCCAGGACGACGCTTCCTTAAGAGTCGAAGAGCTGCAGGCGCCGTCTCTCACGTCGGCGACAGTGATCTGGACGGCGTACTTATGGACGGGCACGTCCTTTCCGAGCACCTCGGCCGCTACGACGGTATCCTGCGCGAAGTTCTTGGGCACGCCTCCCCCGATCATGAACAGGCCGCTTTCCTTGGAAGCCATCTTTATCTTCGTAAGCTCGAGGAAGTCCTTCACGCTGTCGATGGAGAGGTGGGAGTCGGGGTTGTGCCACTGGTGATAAACGAGCCCGAACCCGGCGGATGAATCCGAGAACGCCGGGCAGAATATCGGCACGTTATTTTCGTACGCTGCCTGAATCAGGGAGTTCTTGTTCTTCGCGTTCTTCGTCAGCCACTTACCCATCTCGCGTATGAACTCGCGGGAGGAGTAGGGCCGGTGCTCGAGCGTGTCGGCGATCTCGGCTATCGTCTTGTCGCATTCCTGGAGCTCTTCCTCGTCGATGAAGGTGTCGTATATGCGGTCGATGTAGAGAGATCTCAGCATGCCGTCGTCTATGAAAGGCGTTCCGACGTAGTGCTTGAAGCCGAGGGCCTCGAAGAAGTCCATGTCGACAATCGACGCGCCGGTGGCTACGATGACGTCCACCATGTTGAGCCTCACCATGTCGGCGTAGACCTGCATGCATCCGCCGGCGGATGTCGAGCCCGCTAGTGTGAGCCACACGGAGGCGTTCCTGTCGGCCAGATTCATGTTGAATATGTCGGCGGCCCTTGCCGTGTCGCGGGAGGAAAACGACATGCCGCGGTAGGCATCGATAATCTTCTTGCCGTCTATCTTTTTAATATCTATGTGTTTTACAGTTTCTTTTAAAAGCTGTTTTTTTGTGACCTTTGGCATTTTGCCGCTCTCCTTATTCCCACTCCGGCTCCGGGGTGTTCGGCCCCGCTTGTTATTTATATTGCCGGAACGGATTTTGTTTTTCTTTGGTGAAACGTGCGTAAAAAGGGGCTTTTTCAGCCCCCATCTATTGTATAGCCGGTTCCAATGAAGTCAAAGCTATAGGGGCTCCTGCTGCGTCATGCAGTGAACGGCGCCGCCGCCGTAAATAATATCGCTGCAGTCGATGGGGACGAGCGTCCGCCCGGGGAAGCATTCTCCCAGAATTTCGAGCGCCCTTTTGTCGTTATTGTCGTTAAATGCGGGCACGAGCACGACCTTATTTCCTATATAGAAATTTGTATACGACACGGGGGCCTTTTCGCCGTCATCGTATCTTACATGCGGCATGGGCAGCTTTATTATATTGAACGGCTTGCCGTCGAGATCGATCACCGCAGATAGTATCTCGTAGTTGGCTTGCAGGATCGCGTAGTTCTCGTCGTCCGCGTCGTCCTCAAAAGCGCAAACTATAGTATCACGCGAAACGAAGCGCGCTATTTCGTCTATGTGCCCATCGGTGTGGTCGTTGAGTAGCCCCTCGCCAAGCCATATGGTTTTTTGGATGCCAAGATATTCGCCGAGGAATTTCTCCACT
>JAGVLR010000112.1 GCA_020054175.1 Candidatus Dadabacteria bacterium | reverse complement strand
CACATAGCGCCGTTCGATTTTCTGAATTCCAATTCCGCCGCTTTTCAAGCCTCGAGCGAGGTATTTATCGCGCCGGGATTTACTCTATGAAGCGGCTTTATGCTATTCTTTTGCACGGAGGTGACCACTATGCGAATAAGGGGTTTGATTACAGTCGCTTCGCTTTTGACCGTTATATGTCTAGCCCTCACTCTGCCGCTGAGCGCGGAAAAGAAGTCTGAACCTGAGCAGGAGATGGAGATACAGGGACTCGGCTTCGACCAGCTCACGCAGTCGCCCGTCGTCCTTCTGGCGAACAAGAAAAAAGAAACCATGCTCCCTATATGGATCGGTCTCTGTGAAGCAAGGTCTATAGAGATAGGCCTTTCCGGAGCTGTGCCTGTGCGCCCGCTCACTTACGACATGGTGGCCGCGATGGTGAGGTCCATGAACGCAGAGGTGAAAAGAATAATAATCACGGATCTGAGAGACCAGGTTTATTACGCGCAGGTGGAAATGTCGGTCGGCGGCAAGCTGTCACGGATAGACGCGCGCCCGAGCGATGCGATTGCCCTTGCGGCCCGCATGGAATCACCTATATTCGTCAGGAATTCCGTTATCGAAAAGTCTGCGCTCATAGATTCGGACGTCGTTCAGAGGGAGCTCTGAGGCCCGGCGCCGCTTCCTGCGCGGGGGCTTTGGGCAATTTATCCGTTCCGGACGGAGAAGGCCTTGTTGACATATATTTTTACTGTCGCTATCATTCTCACCAAATCGTATTAACCGATCAATAATGGGCTCCTCTGAAGATCTCCGGAAATTAAGAAAAAAGATTGACGATCTCGACACCGAGATACTCACGCTCTTGAATAAGCGCGCCGAGGTCGCTCTCGGCATAAGGGAGCACAAGAAAGAAAACTTCGTCTGCGTTTACGATCCAAAAAGGGAAAAGGAGATAGAAAAAAAGCTGAAAGAGCTCAACTCGGGCCCACTTTCGGACGACTCCGTTCTCAGCGTTTACAGGGAAATAATCTCTGCCTGCCGGGCGCTCCAGTATCCCCTCAGGGTTTCGTATCTGGGCCCGGAGGGAAGCTTCACGCATCAGGCCACCTATAACGAATTCGGGGGTTCCGCAGAGCTTATACCGGCGGGGAGCTTTGAGGAGATATTCGACGAGGTAGAAACCGGACGGTCATCCCTCGGCGTCGTGCCCGTCGAGAATTCAAGCGAAGGCTCCGTAGGCACTGTGCTGGATCTTCTTTCGGCATCCAGCCTCACGGTTTCCGCCGAGCTCTTCGAGAAGATAAACCATTTTCTTCTTTCAAAGTCCGATAAGCTGAATGGTGTGCGCGTGGTTGCATCCCACCCCCAGGCGCTCGGCCAGTCGAAGAAGTGGATAAGTAAAAAACTTCCTGAAGCCAGGATAAGAGAGACGTCCAGCACGGCCGAAGCCGCAAGGCTCGCATCGCGTAGTAAGGAAATCGGGGCTGTCGCCGGGCTCCATTCGGCTTCCATCTACAAGCTCAACGTGCTCGGAAAGAACATCGCTGACAGTAAGCGCAACACCACACGGTTTTTCGTAATCGGGCAGCAGATGAGCCCGCCTTCCGGAGACGACAGAACGTCCATCGTTTTCTCCCTGAAGGATAAGCCCGGTGAGCTCCAGAAGGTCTTCTTCCAGCCCTTCGCCGAGGCAGGCATAAACCTTACCAAGATAGAATCGCGGCCCTCGAAGGAAAACCCGTGGGAGTATCTCTTCTTTGTCGATTTCAAGGGTCATCGTGACGAAAAGACAGTGGAAAAACTCCTGGCGAAGCTCTCGGGTAATTGCGTTTACCTGAAGGTGCTCGGCTCCTACCCGGTCGGGGATCCCGGGCGATAAGCTTTCCGGCCGCCGCCCCTTTTCAGGAATCTCTTTCGGCACGGCACCCGGATTTCCAGCAAACAGATTCACACTTTATTATAAGGGGCGCGCTCGTTCAGGGGCGGCTGATAACCGTAGGGAAGGCTTATGCTGAACCTGCTTCCCTTCCCCTCCTCGCTATGAACGTCGATTTTTCCGCCGTGCATTATCACTATGTGTTTCACAATGCTGAGGCCGAGGCCCGTTCCGCCGAGATTCCTTGACCGGGTCTTGTCCACCCTGTAGAACCTCTCGAATATCCTCGGGAGATGCTCCTTCGGTATTCCTATCCCCGTGTCCTCGATTTCCGTCAGCACGGCGCCGCCTGAGGACGATATTCTGATGGCTACCTTTCCGTTGTCGGGCGTGTACTTGACGGCATTGTCTATGAGATTGATAAACATCTGCTCCAGAAGAAACCTGCTCGCCCTTATGCTATGCGCGCCATTATCCGTAGTGAACGACACTTCGAGGTCTTTTTCGGCGGCTGCCGACCGGAGTGCTTCGAGCGAGGATTTTATCACCTCGTTCAGGTTGATCTCCTCCACTTCAGCGTCGGCCGCGTCGCCGAAAGCGGTATCCCTGCTCTCCACTTCGGACAGCACGAGAAGGTCGGATACGATGTTGATGAGCCTGTCGGTATGGCGTTTTATGATTCCGAGGAAGTGCTCTCTGTCTTCCTGGCTCTCGTACGCTCCTTCCTCGAGGGTTTCGGTATATCCCTTTATGGCGGTGAGCGGGGTCCTGAGCTCGTGTGATACGTTCGCTATGAAATCGGCCTTTATTTTTTCGAGTCTCTTAAAGTCCGTTATGTCGAACATGACTACGATGATTTCACGGTCGGGCGAATCAAGCGGGATTACGTTTATGAAATAATGTCTCTCGTCGGGATATAAATAAAATATCTCCTTACTGTCCGGCGTCCTCTTTTCGAGGACCCCTTCGACGAGCCTCGCAAGCTCACGGTTTCGTATTATCTCCCAGAAGGGTTTTCTGCCGGGCTCTTCCTTGAGGTTGAACATATTCCTGAGAGCGTTGTTCGTTATGACGACCTTCCCGTCGCTCGATATAACCATGACTCCCTCGCTCATCGCTCCGAGAACCGCTTTGAGCTGGTTTTTTTCGCGGGAGACCTCCTTAAAGAGCCCGCTCAGGTTGCGGGCCATCTTGTCGAGCGCGCCCTTTATGCGCGAGGCCTCGCCCCCCTCGTCGGCAGTGGGGATGCTGACATCGAGATTTCCCCTGGCGAGCTCCTCAGAAATGCTTATGATCCCCGAAAGCGGACTTGTTATTCTTTTTGTGACGATAAAGAGCAGCAGCGCCGCGAGCGCCGCCAGCAGCGCGCCAATGTAGACGACGCGTTTTTCGGCCAGTGCGGGATAGCCCTGAAGCGAGCCTAACGGAAGCGCTGTCCTGACGGCGGCCATGACGTTTCCCGAGTTGTCTTTCACGGGCACGGCGAGGTAGTACATCTCGCTTTCGAGCTCGCTGCTGTACCGTTGGCTTTTTCCGATCCCGCCCGTTAGGGCTTCCCCGACCTCGGGGCTGTCGGAATAAGTCTCGCGGGCGCGTGGTATCTTGTGGGAATCCCCCAGGGCGTTACCGTTTCTGTCCACGACGGTTATCCTCATGCCGGATTTCCCGCCGAGCTTTTTTAAGAGCGAGTCTACATCACCCCGCCTTCCGTCTTCGAGGGCCGGTCTTAAGCTTTCGCCCACGACGTTCGCCGAAGCCAGGAGCATTTCCCCCGTGACCGATTCATCGTAGCTCCGGAGCTCTCCGATGACAAAGAACACGAACAGGGACAGTATTACGAGGATTATTAAAACGGAAGAAAAAAACTGTTTCCAGAATATGCTCAATCGCCGCCTACTCTTCGAGTTTGTAACCGATGCTTCTAACAGTTTTTATAAGGTTCCCCACAGCGCCAAGCTTTTCCCTGAGGTTCTTGATGTGAACGTCTATAGTCCTGTCGTAGACAAGCTTGTCATCGCCCCAGAGCCTCTTTTTCTTCAGAAGCTGGTCCCTCGTAAAGACCCTGCCCTTACCGCTTGCGAGGACTTCGAGTATCTTGAACTCTGTGGTGGTGAGAATGACCTTTTCATTATCTACAGAGACTTCGTACTTCTCGGTGTTAATGGAGAGAGGGCCGATTCTTATCTCGCCGTCCTCGGAATCCCTGGCGCTCGTTCTTCTTAGAACGGTCTTAACCCTGGCGACAAGCTCCCTCGGGCTGAAGGGTTTTACTATATAATCGTCCGCGCCGAGCTCGAGCCCCACGACCACGTCCGCCTCGGAGGCCTTCGCCGTGAGCATTATAATGGGCACTGACGCGGTGCTGGTCTTGTTTTTAAGAATCCTGCATATCTCGAGGCCGTCTATGCCCGGAAGCATTATGTCGAGGACTGCAAGGTCCGGAACGACGGAATTCACGTAGGAAAGAAAATCCCTCCCGTTGTGGAACTCCTTAACCTGAAACCCCTCTCTTTTCAGATGGTGTCCTACGAGCTTGACTATGTCCTCTTCGTCGTCGACTACGGTTATCAGTTTTTCAGTCATGCACCCTAACCTGTATTAAGTATAAAGGAAATTTACCTTTAGAATAAACTATAAAGTCCACCCTTCAATGATTCATTACGGTCGTTAACCGTATCTTAACATCGATTTCACATCATATTAACCCGGCCTCTTTATCTTGATAGTCCAAATTCTTGTAAAGGAGGAAGTGAGAGATGAAAACTCTAGCTAAGCTGCTGTTCGCCGCCGCGCTCGTTCTGCCGCTCTCCGTTGTAGATGCGTCAGCTCAGTCGACTAGACAGCAGATAGAGGATTTAAAGCAGCAGATAGAGGCTATTCAGGTCCAGAACCAGCAGCAGATCGAGCAGCTGAAGCAGCAGATTAATCTTCTGGAGAATGCAAGACAGGCCGATCAGGAAAAGATAGCCGATATGGAAACGAAGCAGGTAAAGGAAGATGCGGATGCGTGGTATAAGAGTTTCATGGCCAAGTACGACAAGGGACTTATTTTCCAGACGGAAGACGGCAACTATAAAATGAGATTCAGGATAAGGGGGCAGTTCCGCGCGACGATAAACGATCCGGAAGAAGGGCTCGTATCGACGAACTTCTCCGTACAGAGACTCAGGCTCCAATGGGATGGTAACGCATTTAAACCCTGGTTCCTCTATACTTTACAGTTGAGCCCGATAGATTCGAATATCCTGAGAGACCTCTATTTTACGGTCGCCTACCAGAAGGAAATCGCTCCGAGGGTAGGTCAGTGGAAAGTTCCTTACAACAGGGAAGAGCTCAATTCGTCTGTAGCGTTGCAGTTCGTCGAAAGGTCCATCGTTAACGACGAGTTCGGTCTTGGGAGAGACAGAGGCGTCGCGGTGCTCGGCGGGCTTGGAGCCAACAACAACTTTTCTTACACGCTCGGTATATTCAACGGGGACGGCAGGAACGGCACGAGCGTAGATTCGAACCTCCTCTATGCGGGAAGGATTCAGTTCGGCATAGGCGGGAACGATCCCAAGTTCGACGCCGGTAACCAGTTTGCCACCGCTAAGGCGTACGATATAGTGCCCAACTACGCGAAGTCGCCGACCTTTGTAATAGGCGCGGCGGCCGCCACGATTCCGGGCCTCGACTGCGAAAGGAAAACGCCGGACGGCGGAGCCTGCGCGAGGGTCGCGGAGCTTGGATTCCCGCAATCCGATTTCACCCAGATAACGGGCGACATAAGCTTCAAAATGCCCTGGTTCAACATAGAGGGTGAGTACGACGGCAGATGGCTCTCTCCGGAGACGGGCGATCAGGATACGGCCTACGACCAGGGCTTCAGGGTCCAGGCGGGCGCATTCCTCGTTCCCAAAATCGTCGAAGTCGCGGGCAGGTTCGCTTACATCGACTACGACACGAAGTCGGGAGTGGTTCCCCCGGGCGTCAGCGTAGCGAGGGCGCAGTGGGCTATTACTCCGGGTTTTAACTACTATATATCCCACGACCACAGGTGGAAAATCCAGGCAGATTACAGCTTCGTCAGGAACGAATTCACGCTGGATGAGCCGGACGAGGACGACAATATATTCAGGCTTCAGCTCCAGGCCTATTTCTAGGCATGGCGGATGCGGCGTGAATCAAACATGAAATAAAAGATCATCTCCCTTTTATTCAGTCCGAGACCTCCAAAACCCGCTGCCGGTAATTAGACCCCGGCGGCGGGTTTTTATTTTGATCCGCTTCTATTTATTCTTCGGGAGAAATGCCGGGTTGCTGTGAATTAACGGACGGAAATCCGGTACAGACCGGAAGTGGGCCGGGGATTAAAAAGTGGTGTGGGAAAGAAAGGGAGGAAAGAAGCTCTTCGGTCTAGACGGCTCCAGCACCCGAGAGTAACATCGATATGAGTCGGCCTTTGACTTCATAGGGCAACCTGCTCCTTTCAAGGCCCTTGACCGTTTTATCTATATCGTACTTCACCCGTCTGATCGAAGCCTCTCCGTCCTCGATTACAGCATAGGAGGCGCGGGGGTCGTTGTCCCTCGGCTGACCGACCGAGCCGGGGTTGAGAAGCACCGTATCCCCGAAGCTTCTTATATAAGGTTTGTGCGAGTGGCCGACGAGCATGAACTTCCGGCATGAGACGGGTCCGGTCCTCTCTTCCGCCTGTCCCGGAATTGCCAGGGCGTCCGGGTCGGGGCAATGGGCGAGCTCGAAATCAATCCCGTCGAGACGGATTTTCTCTTCGAGGGGAAGCCTCCTCAGGAATCCCACCTCACCGCTCGAAAGGAGTCCTTCGCCCCATTCCCTGGATACGTTCGAT
>JAGVLR010000051.1 GCA_020054175.1 Candidatus Dadabacteria bacterium | reverse complement strand
GATCGATCTCTACGAGAGAATCCGTGAGAAATCCGAGGGGAGGGAGAAGTTCGTTTTTCACGACGGACCGCCCTACGCCAACGGCCCGATACACCTCGGCCACCTTTTGAACAAGGTACTGAAGGACATAGTCGTAAGGTCGCGCACCATGCTCGGTTACGACGTTCATTTCGTCCCCGGCTGGGACTGCCACGGCCTCCCGATAGAGCACAAGGTTTTAAAGGAGCTGGGAGAGGAAGCGAAGGATCTTTCGCGCCTCAAGATAAGATACAAATGCCAGTCTTACGCGGAGAAATATGTGAAGCTCCAGGCCGGGCAGATGCAAAGCCTCGGCACGACTGGAGATTACGAGAATCCTTATCTCACAATGGTGCCCGCCTACGAAGCGGGCGTGCTCGAAGTCTTCGCCGAGCTTTTAAAACGCGGCCTCATATACAGGGATTTGAAGCCCGTCCACTGGTCGATAGAAAACAGGACGGCGCTCGCCGATGCTGAGCTCGAATATTACGAAAGAGTCGACAGGAGCGTTTACGTTCTATTCGAGATAGAGAATGTCGACGCGCTTCCCACCGGACTTAATATTCCTGCGGGCGGAAAGCCTTCGCTGCTGATTTGGACGACGACGCCGTGGACGCTCCCGGCGAACCTCGCGGTCGCCATATCGCCCGACGGGGATTACGGCCTGTATAAAGTTACGAAGAACGGAAAGGAAATACTGGCGATACTCGTCGACAACCTCGCCGAAACCGTATTCAAGAAAGCCGGAGCGGAAGAGTACGTGAAGCTCGGAGGCGCCAAAGGCAAAGACATAGCGGCGGCCGGAGTGAAGTACGTGCATCCTTTCGCCGGCAGGACGAGCAGGGTGGTGACTGCCGATTACGTACTCTTCGACGAGGGCACGGGGCTCGTCCACACGGCCCCAGGGCACGGCGTAGAGGACTACCAGACAGGGCTCAGGGAAGGGCTCGACATATACTGCCCGGTGCTCGGCGACGGCACGTTCGATGACACGGTGCCGGAATGGCTTCGCGGCATGGACGTCTGGAAAGCAAACGGGGTAATCGCCGAGCGTCTCGCGGAATCGGGGCGCCTCTTCCACGAAGAGGAATATCCCCACAGCTACCCCCACGACTGGCGCAGCAAATCGCCGACGATATTCCGCGCGACGGAGCAGTGGTTCGTCGCCGTCGATAAAAAGATAGACGAATTCGGAGGCTCGCTCAGGGACCTCGCGCTCAAATACTGCGAGTCCGGAATAGACTTTTACCCCGAGTGGGGGCGGAACAGGCTACGGGGCATGCTCGAATCGAGGCCCGACTGGTGCATAAGCCGCCAGCGCGCGTGGGGTCTTCCGATACCGGCGTTTGTGAACGATAAAGGCGAGTGCCTTCTCACGCCTGCGTCCGTGAACATCATAATTGAAAAAATAAGACAGAAGGGCTCGAACCTCTGGTTCCAGGGCGAGGACGAGGAGATACTCGAAGGTTACGACCCGCTCTCCGACCCCGATGCCCCGGAATGGGCGAAGGAAGAAGGCGCGCTCGGGAAGCTCACGCGCGGTATGGACATATTCGACGTGTGGTTCGAGTCGGGCTCGTCGTGGCATTCTGTCCTGGAGCAGAGGGATATAGGATTCCCGGCGGACCTCTACCTCGAAGGCTCTGACCAGCACAGGGGATGGTTCCAGCTCTCCCTGCTTCCCGCGCTCGGCGCGCGCGGCAGGCCGCCCTTCAAGGCACTTCTCACACACGGTTTTATGGTTGACGCGCAGGGAAGGAAGATGAGCAAGTCCGGCGGTAACGCGCTCGAAGTCGACGAGCTCTTAAAACAGCATGGGGCCGACATATGCAGGTGGTGGGTTAGCTCGCTCAAGTATACGAACGATATAAAGGTCGACTGGGAATTCTTCCGCGTCGCCGGGGACGAGTATAGAAAAGTCAGGAACACGATAAGGTTCCTCCTCGGCAACATCAGCGATTTCAACCCCGAAACGGACGCCGTAGAATTCGGCGAAGAGGACAGGTATTCCCTCGACGCGTGGGCGATGGCGGAGCTCGCGAAATTCATACGCGAGACGGTCGAAGCCTACAGCGTATTCCAGTACAAGCTGGCGAACGAAATAATATTCAGATTCTGCTACGACACGCTGAGCGCCGTTTATCTTGCGGCGACGAAGGACAGGCTCTACTGCGAGAGGTCTGACAGCCGGAAGAGGAGGAGGTCTCAGACGGCGATGTACCGCATCACGGACGCGCTCGTAAGGCTCCTCGCCCCGATACTGGTCCACACAGCCGACGAGGCTTATCTCTCGCTCAAGGGACTCCCGGCCGATTCAAAAGAGAGCGTTCATTTAGCGGGGCTGCCCGAGGCAGTGGACGTTCCGTCGGACCCGGCGTGGGACGAAATTCTGGAGCTCAGGGGAAGGGTGCTGAAGGCGCTCGAAGAGGCCAAGGAAGCGCAGGGCATATCGAATCCTCTCGACGCAGGCGTCGAGGTAACTGTCGACGGAGAGCTTTACAAAAAGCTGAAGCCGTTCGAGCCGGAGCTGCCGGATATTGCGGGCGTGAGCAGGTTCGAGATACTCGAAGGGAAAGAAGCGGGTATTAAAATCGTCGATCTTTCGGGAGAGCCAAGGTGCGAGCGCTCGTGGAAACGGGACGGTACCGTGAAGGAGCGCCCGGGCGGCGGTCTGCTCTCGGACAGGGACGCCGAAGCGCTCGGCGTGGATTAGCTTAGACAACCTTGCACTGAGCTCGTTATCCCGGGGGCCATTCCATCTGCCGTCCGCCGAGGATGTGCAGATGAATGTGATATACCGCCTGCCCGCCTTCCTTGTTCGTATTTATCACGACGCGGTAGCCGGAATCCGAGAAGCCCTGATCCCTGGCTATCTCGCCTGCTTTGATCAGCAAATGACCCAGAAGCGGCGCGTCGTTTTCAGTGGCTTCGGCCAGAGACTTTATCTCCTTTTTCGGGACGAGAAGTATGTGCTGCGGGGCCTTCGGGTCGATGTCGCGGAAGGAGATGCAGAGGTCGTCTTCGTAGACTATGACGGCCGGAATTTCTCTATTAATTATCTTCGTAAAAATCGAGCTCATATTGCACTCCTGAACAGTTTCTTGTCTCGCAGGTATCCAAGCATAACACGGCGGAAAGACGCGGGCTATAAGTTTATATCGGGCCAGCTCTCTATAGGATCAGTCGAGCGGACGACGTGCATCCCCGCGTCCTCGAATTCGCCGAATGCCCTGTCGGCCTCGTCGGTATAGTCGATTATGCCAGAAACGACGACAGGCGACGTACAGTCTTCGAGGAGATATATTTTCCGGACGAGCGTGGCG
>JAGVLR010000184.1 GCA_020054175.1 Candidatus Dadabacteria bacterium | reverse complement strand
AGAAGCGCGCCGATGAACCCGACGAGTATCCCCTGGAGAACGAATATCTTTGTAATCTCGCTGTCTTCGTATCCGATCGCCTTGAGGATCGCTATGTCCTTTTTCTTTTCGAGGACAGTCATCATCATGATGTTGAATATTCCGAACGCGGAGACTATGAGAATCGCGAAAACGATCATGAAGGTTATCATGTTCTGCATCTTGAAAATCTGGAGGAAATTCCGGAATGCCCGCTGCCAGCTTTCGGCGTAGTAGCCCGTGTCGCGGGACATCTCCAGCGCTATGCTTTCGGCGTCGTCGACGTTTTGGAGCTTTACGATGAGCTCGTTCACTTCGTTCGGCTTGTCGAGTATCGCCTGGAGCGTCCGCATGTTGAAGTAAACCCTGGTTTTGTCGATGCTGGTTATGCCGGAGTTGAAAATGTCCGCCACCTTGAGAGTGTAGATCCCGCCCTCGGGTGATACTATCGTAACCTTCTTCCCGATCTCTTTGACCCCGAGGTCCTTCGCGAGCTCGCTTCCGAGAATGACGCTGTTCCTGTCTGTTACGAGCTTGTCGAGGTTCTTGTGCTCGAGGTAGTCGTCGACGACCGACGCCGTCCTTTCGAGCTCCGGATCGACGCCTATCATGCTGACGCCCCTGTTCTTGGTGCCGTAGTTGATTATCCCCTCGCCGGTGAGGTGCGGGGCTATCCCCATTATTCTTGGATCGTTTGAATACTGCTTGAGGAAATTGCCGTAGCCTATTATCTTGTCCTTGAGCTCCTTCGGGCGCGAGCCGAGGACGTCGGCGACTACCCCGTCGCCGTATGCGGCGCGGATGATCCTGGCCTCGTCGTCCTCTTCCTGGACTTTGAGGGTGATGTGCGCGTTTATGTCTATCGCCTGGCGGATAAAATAGAGCTGAAAGCCGTTCATGACGGCGCTCATGGCTATGAAGGCCGCGACCCCTATGGCGACGCCTAGTGTCGATACGAGCGCCTGGCGCTTCCGCTCCGTAAGGAGCTTGAGCGCGATGAACACTATAGGGCTCAACGGGTGATTATCTCCTCGTTCTCCCCGACTCCCTTTTTAATCTCGACGACGCCGTCCTTACTGGCGCCGGCCTCGACGGGAACCCTGACCTTCTTTCCGTCCCTGACGACTTCCACGTGGCCGTCTTCCACGGCGTCTTCAGTTATGAAAATCCCTTCCCTGTCGTCGATCACGACGTTGCCTTCGACAGTTATGCCGACGGGTATGCCGGGCGGGTAGTTATTATCTGCTTTTATCTTGACTGTCCTCGAAACCCTGTCGGCCTCGCTCTCGATGACTTTAATCCTCCCTTCGAATACTTCGTCCGGGTAGGCGTCGGTCGTGACGAGAACCTTCTGACCGACCTTAAGAAGGGGGACGTATTCTTCGTCGACGAGGAGCACGGTTTCGAGCCGGCCCGTGTCGCCTATGGAGAAGAGGAGGTCGTCCTTGAAGACGCTGTTGACATAGTCGCCCTCTTCGATGAATTTCCTCAGCACCTTGCCGTCTACAGGGGCCTTTATCCTGTGCTTTTCGATTTCTTCCCTGACGGCCTGCTCGGACGCGGTGAGGGAATCGAGCTCGGACCGGAGCGCCGCGAGCTGGTCTTTAAGTGCTTCCGTGGACTTTGTGTACGTCTTCTCCGTTACCTCGACGCTCTGGCGGGCCTGATCGTAGGCCTCCTTCGAGATGATGCCTTTTTCGTAAAGCGATTCCCTACGGGCAAAATTCCCCTTCTCGATCTCCGTGTTCATTTTCCAGATCGCTATCTCGTCGCGGAGCGCCCTGAGAAAGGGGGAGTCTTCCTTCATCCTGTCTTCGATGAGACCCTTCTTCGCCGCGACTTCCTTCAGCTGCTCGTCGAGCTTGTCGTTCCGTATTATCGCGACGACGTCGCCCTTTTTCACTTCGCCGCCCTCGGAAACGAATATCTCCTGTATATAGCCGGAGACTTCGGGTTTTATCTGCACCTTGCCGACGCTGTCGACATAACCCGAAGCGTAGACGGATTTCACGTAGCGCTTTTTCTCGGCCTTTTCGACCCCGGTTCCTTCATCTCCTGTAAATACGAAAAAATAGAGGAGAACCCCGGCCAGGAGAAGCCCCCCGATAATAAGATATTTTTTATTCATATAGTGTCCCGGTCCGGCTTCGTCTCCTTTTCCCCGTATGCCGCGTCGGCCGATGGCGTGAGCCTGCCCGCCGCCTCACGGGCTTTCGCAACGCCCTTTTGTGAACGTGAAACGCCGGCCGCGTCCCGGCGTGTATCGAAATGAGCAGTAGAATAAAGTTTAAAGAGCATACGCTTATCGTAAAGACTACATTAATTTTACCCGGCAGACGCGCCCGACGGAACGCCGTTTGTTACAGGCCGCGACAGGAGGCCGTACATGCTATTTTTATAAAAAAAGCCTATAAAATGGCGAAATAGTGGCATTTTACGTGTATAATGTAAATGACAGCTTCCAGGCATATATCTCAGCGCCATTATAATAATGCGTTTTCGACTCGAAATAATAATTTATTTAATATCGTTCGCAAAGTCTTAACCGGCTCTGTAATGAAACCGCTGTGTGCTGTGTAATGAAACCAAGGAGGGTTTTAAAGTGATAAAGAAGATCGTCTGGGCGTCGGACGGGTCGAAGGATTCCATTCATGCGCTGTCGCACGCGGAGAGCCTGGCGAGGATGTTCGGCGCCGGGATTGTGGGGTTATACGTTATCCCCGAGTACTTCGAGGTGAGCACGATCGACGAATTCGAGTCGGAGGAGCTCGATCTCCTGGCCGACTGGATAAAGGAAAAGGAATCGAGGGGCAGCGACAGGCTCAGCAGCATCGCCGCCGAGATGCGCGAAAAAGGCCTCGATTTCACGACGCGCATAAAGCAGGGAGTCGCCTTTCACAGGATAATAGAAACGGCCGAAGAGGAGAACGCCGACCTCATAGTTCTCGGCAAGGGAAAGGCTGAGGAAAAGAACATCATCGGCGGGACGGCGCTGAAAGTGCTCCGCGGCTCGAAGACCCCGGTTTACATCGCGAGGGACGAAGAGCCGGTTAAAAAGATAAAAAAGATACTCGTCCCGACAGTCCTTTCCCGCATACTTTCGCGCGACCTCGAGTTTACGCTCGGCATGGCGAAGCACGTCGACGCCGACATATACAGCCTGAATATCGTCGTTACGGGAGAGGTGAAATATCCACCCAAGCTCATAGAGCTCGCGAGGGGCGACGCATATAACAAGCTCACGGAGCAGGTCGAGGACGCGGAGCTCGAAGACAGGGTGGAGACGGTGGTCGAAACGGCCAGAAACGCCTGGACCGGGATAGTGAGCTTCGCCAGGCATAAGAACATCGACCTCATCGTTATGACTACGTACGGGGATTACCAAATGAAAAAGGACGACTTCGTCGGAAGCGTTTCGGAGAGGGTCGTTCAGGAGGCCCACTGCCCTGTTATCACAGTAAGCCCGCAATGACGCGCGTCCGGCACTGACGAAGATGTAAGCTTATGATAAGATAATCTTCTGACGCGCCGACAGGACAGCGCGAAAAAAAACATAGTCAAACCGGAAAACGACGACATGAAAATCGACTCTATACTTTGGGCTACCGACGGTTCGCAGGAAGCGGATCTCGCGCTCGGATACGCGAAATACCTGGCAGGCCTTACAGGCGCGGGAATCATAGGGCTTCACGTGATACCTGTCCCCGGCGGTCTTTTCTTTGAGGCGCTCAGGGAAAGGGACGCTTCGTTCGACGAATGGCAGAACGACATCGAGAACCAGGCCGGCGAGAGGTTCGCCGACGCCAAGAAGGAGCTCGAAGAATCCGGCATACCGTTCGAGGGAGTGCTCGTCCGAGGAAAGCCCGCAGAGGAAATAATCGCGTTCGCAAAGGAGAGGAGCGTCGGCCTGATAGCAATGGGCAAGAGAGGACACAGCCTCCTCGAAAGGGTCGTCGTGGGGAGCGAGACGGGAAAGGTGCTGAGGGGCTCTCACGCGCCCGTGCTCGCGGTTAAGAGAGACAGGCCCTTCGACGGGGGGAGTCTGAAACAGATACTCGTTCCGCTAGATCTTTCGGACGAGGCGGAATCGGGGTTCATGTTCGCGCTCGATCTCGCCGGGCTGACCGGGGCCGAGGTTACCGCAATATACGCCCTCAGGCTCGACATGTACGCGCAGGACATACCCGCCGGGGCGCTCGATATCGTGATCAAGGAATCCTATACCGAGATGGCAAACACAGCTTCCCGGCTCAGTAAAAAGTATGAGGAGTCGAGGGGCGTGAAATTATCCAAACCTGTGGCCACCGACGTCGTCCACGGCATAAGCCCCGCCCTCTCTATCGCACAATATGCGAAGGAGAACGACACGGACCTTATAGTGATAAACACACACGGCAGGAAGGGAATCGAAAGGCTCGTCCTCGGGAGCGTGACCGAAAGGCTCATACCCGAGTCGCCCTGCTCCGTTATAGCGCTCAAGCCGTAAAAACACACCGGTATGCTATGTCAAAAGCCGAGAGCAGAGACAGGCAGAGGTTAATCCGCTTTCTAAGCTCAGCGAACTCATACCCTCACAATCCCTGGGAGGTTACGCACTTCCAGACGCACGCGTCCGACGTGTTCGTCGCCCCGCCTTTCGTTTACAAAGTCAAAAAGCCAGTCAATTTCGGATTTCTGGATTTCACCACTCTCAATAAAAGGAAATATTTCTGCGAGAGGGAAATAGTCCTTAACAGGAGGCTCTGCTCAGGGACGTATTTGGGCGTCGAAGAGATAAGGGCCGGTTCGGACGGCTTCTCGTTCGGCGGCGGCGGGGAGACTGTCGAGTACGCCGTAAAGATGAAAAAGTTCCCGGGAGAAAGGTTTTTAAAGAACCTCCTTCGTGAAGGCAAATGCACGGGAGAGGATTTTAAACGGCTGGCGCAGAAGCTGACGGACTTTTACGGCGGCCAGAGCCCCGGCGAGGAAGTTGCCGCCAACGGCGAGCCCGGGAACGTGAAGAGCATCATCGACGACAACGAGCGCACGGTCAGAAATTTTATCGGGAAAACGATATCCCCGGCCGCGTGGGAGGCGATACATTTTTTCAACGAGACTTTCTTCGCCGAGAAGGCCGTCCTTTTCACCGCGCGGAAGGACGAGGGTTTCATAAAAGACTGCCACGGCGACCTTCACATGGAGCACATCAACGTCGGCCCGGACGACATATGCATATACGACTGCATAGAGTTTAACGACAGGTTCAGATATATCGACGTGGCTTCCGACGTGGGATTCCTCGCCATGGACCTCGACTTCAATTGTTATTTCGGCCTCGCGCGTGAATTCGTGGACGACATGGCCGGCGCGCTCGGGGAATCGGCTTCGGGCGTGCTCGACTTCTACAAGTGCTACAGGGCATACGTTCGCGGTAAGGTCGGGAGCCTTACTTCAGTCGGCGAGGGCGTGCCGGAGGACGAGAGGCGGGAGGCGGCGGAAGCGGCACGGAAATATTTCAGCCTCGCCCTGAGATACGCCCTTCTCGGCTCTTCGCCTGCCGTTATCGTAACATTCGGAATCATAGGCTCGGGAAAATCGACTGTCGCCGAAATGCTCGCGAAGGAGCTATCCTGCCCCGTCGTATCGTCTGACAGGGTGAGGAAGGAGATTACGGGGACTGGCGAGACGGAGAGAAAGCGCGAAGGCTACGAGGGCGGCATATATTCCGGCGAAACGACTGCGAAAACCTACAGCGAGATAATATCGCGCGGCGTAAAAGCGCTCGAAAAACACAACACGGTCATACTCGACGCGAGCTTTTCGAAGCGGAGGTGGCGTGATATGCTGGCTGAAAAATCGGCCCGGAGCGGATTCAGCGTCGTGTTCATTCAAACCACCGCGCTTGAAGACGTAATTAGGGAAAGACTGACAAGGCGGGAGAAGGAGGGGACTTCCGTATCCGACGCCGGGCCCGGCATGTTGGAAAAATTCACGGCGGATTTCGAGGAGCCGGATGAGCTTCGTCCCCAGGCATTATTCGTGGCGGATACGGACGGAGTCACCGAAGAAATACTGGCGCGGCTTTTAAAGGACGTTATAACGGCCGGGATTTCATTTCCTTAAAGGGAGGGCCAGGGATGATAGGGAACAAGAGACCCGAGGCGAGTATCGGGTCGTACCTCTCGGATTTCGTGTTCGGCGGGATAGACGGGGCCATAACGACCTTCGCCGTCGTGGCGGGCGTTACGGGGGCTTCGCTCTCGCCGACGATCGTCCTCATTTTAGGGTTTGCGAATCTCTTCGCGGACGGGTTCTTGATGGCCGTCGGAAACTACCTCAGCACGAAATCCAGGAAGGAATTCGCGGAGAAAGTCAGGAAGTCGGAAGAACATTCCGTCCACCATACTCCGGACGAGGAACGAGAGGAGATAAGGGAGATTTATTCGGACAAGGGCTTCTCGGGCCGGCAGCTCCGGGAGGCTGTAGACATCATCACGGCGGACAAGGAGGTATGGGTGGACACGATGATGAAGGACGAGTTCGGAATCCTGGAAGATCACACGTCACCGTTAAGGAGCGGGGCCGTGACGTTTGTCTCCTTTAACACGATCGGCCTCATACCACTCCTGGCCTACGTCGTCTCGTATTTCGTTCCGGAGATTTCCGGAAAAACGTTCGAGCTCTCCGTGGTGCTCACGTCCGTCGCCCTCTTTATCGTGGGGTCCGTCAAGGCGCGGGTCGTCGATACGAAGTGGTACGTAGCCGGGACGGAGACTTTCCTCGTTGGCGGAGCGGCGGCCGCTATCGCATACATCGTCGGATACCTGCTTAAGGGACTGGCATGACCGGCAGCGTGTGCATAGTCATGATGTATTTCTAACGGACGGCTTCATATGAATCTTCCCGAAAGACCTTACAATCACACGGCTGAAGAAGTCCTGAGCGCTCTCGGTGTAACGGCCGCGGAAGGGCTTTCGTCCGAAGAAGCGGGCAAGCGTCTAAAACGGTACGGCAGGAACCGCGTCGGAGAGACGAAGACTGTAAGCGCGTGGATAATTCTCCTTAACCAGTTCAGGAGCCTCATAGTGCTCCTTCTCGCGGTCGCCGGCGGGTTGTCTCTCGCATTCGGAGATGTGCCGGAATTCATAGCAATAATCGTCGTCATAATCATAAACGCCGGCATCGGGTTCTTCACGGAGCTTCGCGCGGCGCGCTCCATGGAAGCGCTCGGGAAGATGGTGCGCATAGAGACGACTGTCAGGCGCGGCGGCGGTACGGACGTTCTCCCGGCCGAGGAGCTTGTGCCAGGCGATATAGTCATACTCGAAGCCGGGGACGTCGCGCCCGCCGACATGAGGCTCGTAAAGGCCTCCGGCGTGGAGGCGGACGAGTCGTCGCTCACGGGGGAATCCGTCCCCGTGCACAAGAATACGGAGCCCCTCACGGGCGAGTCCGTTCTGGCCGACAGGACGAACATGATCTACATGGGCACGGCGCTGACGAGGGGCTCGGCAGAGGCCGCCATCACCGCCACCGGAAAGGATACGGAGCTTGGCCGGATAGGGACGCTCGTCGAGGGAGCCGGGCACGAGAAGACCCCTCTCGAAAAAAACCTCGACAAGCTCGGGAACCACCTCATATGGGTCACCCTTTTCACCGCCGCATTCGTAATAGCCGCGGGGATTCTGAGGGGGCGGGAAGTGTTTCTGATGGTGGAAACCGGGATCGCTCTTGCCGTCGCCGCGATACCCGAAGGCCTCCCCGTCGTGGCGACCATAGCGCTCGCCCGGGGGATGATACGAATGGCGCGCATGAATGCGCTCGTCAACAGGCTCAGCGCGGTCGAGACGCTAGGCTCGACGTCTGTGATATGCACGGACAAGACGGGAACCCTCACCGAAAACAAGATGACTGTCGAGATGATAGCCGCCGACGGGACGAAATTCGAAATAAAGCGCGGCGTTGAGGGCGTAGAGTTTTTAATAAACGGCTCCGCTTCTGACCCGTCCGAAAACGAGGTCATCAGGCGCGCGCTTGAGGTCGGGCTCTCTGCAACACAGTCCCTGTCGATTACGACGGGAAAGGAGTCAAAGCCGGTGACCCGATGGAGACTGCCCTCGTTTCGGCAGGGAAAGACGCCGGCATCGAAAAGGCTGCGCTCCTGGAGCGCTTCCCCGAGACGCGTCTCTTCGCGTTCGACAGCTCGGTCAACATGATGGCGACAGTGCATCGGGCCGACGGCGCTTTCAGGACGGCAGTGAAGGGCGCGCCGGGCTCCGTGCTTCGCTCGTCGTCGTCGATTCTCACGCCGTCGGGAGAAAAGGAGCTTACGGACGAGGACAGGGAATTGTGGAGGAAGAGGAATGAAGAGCTGGCCGGGAAGGGATACAGGGTTATCGCGCACGCCGAGAAGCGGACGGACGCGCAGCCCGAAAATCCCTACGAGGGGCTGACGTTCCTCGGGCTGGTGTGCCTTCTCGACCCGCCTCGTCCGGATGTGAAGGGAGCTATAGAGAAGTGCATCGAGGCGGGGATTAAGGTCGTCATGGTGACGGGCGACCATCCTTCCACGGCGAAGAACATCGCGCTCGCCGTCGGGCTTGTCGACGACAGGAACGTGAAGCCCCTTCACGGGAGCATAATCAAGAACGTCGAGGGCATATCGGACGAGGATTCCGAGCTGGTTTCGGACTCTCTCATAATAGCGCGCGTGAGCCCCGAGCAGAAGCTTGCGCTCGTCAAAATGAAACAGGAAAAGGGGCTCGTCGTCGCAATGACTGGCGACGGCGTGAACGACGCGCCCGCCCTGAGGCAGGCGGACATCGGAATCGCGATGGGGCTCCGGGGGACGCAGGTCGCGCGCGAGGCGGCGGACATAGTGCTGAAGGACGACTCCTTCGGCACGATAGTAAGCGCCGTCGAGCAGGGGCGCATAATCTACGGGAACATAAAGAAGTTCATTTTCTACCTTATTTCGTGCAACGTCAGCGAGATAATGATTGTCGCGTTCGCGTCGTTCGCCCTTATACCGCTGCCAATATTGCCGCTCCAGATACTTTTCCTGAACCTCGTTACGGACATATTCCCGGCGCTCGCGCTCGGCATGGGCGAAGGCGACGAGCATATAATGAAGCAGCCCCCGAGGGACCCGAGGGAGCCGCTCGTTTCACGGCGGGGATGGCTCGGAATCGCGGGATATGGAATGCTGTTAACTGTGGCCGTTCTCGGAGCGCTGCTGTTCGCGACATACGGGCTCGGCTACAGCGACGCCGAGGCAGTGTCCGTATCGTTCCTGACCCTGGCCTTCGCGCAGCTCTTTCACGTATTCAATATGAGGGACAGGGGCTCGAAACTTATCGACAACGAAATCACCAGAAACTGGTATGTATGGGGGGCGCTCGCGCTCTGCTCGCTCCTGATCGCGGCCGCCGTTTATATAGCTCCGCTTGCGGATGTGATGAAGGTAATCCCGCCTGGCGGGGCCGGCTGGATACTCGTCCTCGTCATGAGCCTCCTGCCCGTCGTAATCGGGCAGGCGATAAAGTCGGCCGGGACGAAAGCCCCCGGCCGGCCGGTTTAGTAATCCCGCTCAGCTCTTGGTCGGGTCGGCGACGATCTGGTAGATCACGTTGTTCCCGCTGTAAAACGGCTGGTAGTATGCCCCGCCGAAGAGGTAGTAGGTCGTACCGTTGATCGACTGCGACTGCGCCCCGCTGGGGAGCGTCTGTACTGTCGCGCCGACCGGCGGATTGCTGACCTGATAGCCGCCCTCTGACGTGTTCGAATAGAAAGCGCCGCCGCAGTCGTAGTAGGACGTGGTCTGAACGTATATCGTCGTACACGAAGGCGGAAGTGTCGTCACCACTGCCCCTGCTGGCGGAGGCACTACTACGTATTGCGTACCCTGCGGCGCGTAGTAGACGCCGTTCGTATAATAGAACGGGTTGCCCGATACGTAGACAGTCGAGTAGGACGCCGGGAGCGACGCGACCGCAGCGCCTACAGCGAGCCCGCCCGCGAACGCCCAGCCGGAGTAGTATCCGCCCCAGCTGTTCCAGTGTCCGTTCCAGTAGTTGTCGTAGTGGTTATCGTTATAAACGTTTACGGTATTGTTATTAAAGCTGTTCCGGTTCACATCGTTGTTGTCGTAATTCCTGTTGATGTCGTTGTTATCGTAATTCCGGTTGACATCATTGTTGTTAATGTTGCGGTTTACGTCGTTGTTGCTGATGTTGCTGTTCACGCTATTGTTGTCGAAATTACGGTTGACGTCGTTATTATCCACGTTACGGCTGCCCTGGTTGCCACTGAAGCTGTCGCTCCTGTCGCCGCTGAAAGACTGTGAGCCGCCGCCGAATCCGCCGCTTCCTCCGCCATACCTCACGCTTCCCCCTCCGCCTCCGTAGCCGCCACCGCCGAAACCTCCGCCGCCTCCCCTGCTGAAGCCACCGCCTCCTCCAAAGCCGCCCCTGGCAAAGGAATTAACCGGAAAGGCTATCGTAAACACGAGCAAAGCCGCCGCCGAAACGGCGAATAATTTTCTATTTAAAGTTCTCATTTTATGTATCATCATATTGCCTCCGTTACGGGCATTTTTTATTTGGCTGTTCCCTGTACTTTAAGGAAATCTATTTTCACGGCCTCCGCCGGTATCTCGGCTTTAAAAACCGAGGGGTCGATCGAGGGGTTTATGCTCCAGTGCGAAAATTCCGCCGAGTACTGCGGGCTGCCGGGGACCGTTTTGTAATTTATAACGAGCTTGCATGGAAGCTTGTCGGCTCCGTCGGATATCCATATCTGCCAGTCGATGTATTTCTGGACGAATGCGAGGTGCGTGCACGACTTGTTGTTGATGGTGCTTTCACCGACTACGACCCCTGCAACAGCGTTTGTTATAAAGGCCTTGTAGGGATCCGCCGAAAGGATGTCGGCAAGGGGTATGGTCATGCCGTAATCGCGCATGAGAAAATCCATCGTCGCCTCTATCGTTTTCGGGGTCGGAAGAGCGCCGTAAAAGCCGTTTTCTGTATCCAGGACTGTAATCTCTCCGGATGTATACCATATCTTACGGTCCTGGAGGTCTCCGACGAACGAGGCGTAAACCTTGTCGGGCCTCTGCACGGTCAGGTCGACCGTCCCGGCGTATTTTATGAGAAGGCCGGATGGCATGAGCCTGTCGAAATTGATGTCCGCCGAAACGGTAAATGCCTTGGCCCTGGCTAGAACCGCGCCCATCTCCTTCAGCAGCTTGTCGGCCACGGGGTCGATTACAGGTTTTATTTCGGTGGATGTCGAAGGAGCCGGGGTTTGGGCGGACGCCGAATCGGGCGATCCGGGAACCCCTGTCCCAGAGATAATGAACAGCGCAATTACAAAGATAAAAAAGCCCAAAGATGAGAAATTCGAGCCTAACTCCATTCGGACATACCTCCTTGTATGATTACAAAGTCTATACCGTTTTCGAACCGAATGGAATATGGCCTCTACTCCTCGTGGGCGTCGTGCGTTATGTCGCGCCTGACGACCAGAATCGGGCACGGGGACGTGAACATGACCTTGTGACTCGTCGTGCCGACGGAGATTTCGCCCGTCGAGGTCGTTATGCCGTGGGAGCCGATCACGATGAGGTCTATGCCTCTTTCGGACGCGACGGAATTTATGACCCTCCACCTTTCGCCTATTATAATGTCTGTCTCGATCTATATGCCCCTGCCCTCGAAATGCTCCCTTTCATCCGCCATCTTCTCCGCCATCCTGGCTTCGAGAGCTTCGTAGAAGTCTCTTATCTCGTCGTCGATGCCGTCGGAGTCGAGGGGCTCTATGGCGTGGAGTATGGATACCCTCGCGCCGAGGGCTTCAGCTATGTATAGCGCGTGTTCTCTCGCCTGCGTCATGCCTTCTGAAAAATCCGTCGGAAACATTATCTTCGCTATCTTCATTCGTATCCTCCTTCGCCGGGACGGTATAGCCCTGCCTTTGAGTGATTCATTTGGGAGAGTCGTCGAGGGCCTTAACGAGGCCGTTGAGAATGTCTGTCGTGGTCAAAAGCCCGAGGAGCGCACCGCCTGGCCCGACGACGGGAAGCGCGTTGAACTTGTTCTTGCTTATTATGCGCGCGGCGTCCTTGAGGGGCGTATCCGGGGAGACTGTTACAGGGTCGGGCGTCATGACGGAAGCGACATTAAGCCCGGAGCCGTCGACCGTCTGCGCGACTGCCAGGCGGAGATCCCTGTCCGTTACGATTCCGATAACCTTGCCGCCCTCGACCACGGGGGCCTGCCGGACAATTAAATCCGTAATCCTGCTGAAGGCGACGCGGACATCCTCGCCCGGCGGGACTGTGAAGGGTTTAAGCGTCATGTGGTCTTTTACAAACAGCATAGTCTCTCCTCAGGGCCTTTAAACATATAATAAATTATACACTGGCCCGGGGCCTCTTTCTTTATGCAACAACCGGGAATATTTTGCCGGGCTAAGGATGGGTGCCGGGTGATAACGTGGACCGAGCGCGGGATTACTTCTTTAAGCCGGCGCCGAGGACTTTGAGCGAAGATTTGACGGTTTCCCCTACAATTTGATTGTAGGGCAGCTTGAGTATGCCGTTCTTGTGAAAAAGTATGGCCCTCGTCAACATGCCGATGACGTAGGCCGCTCCGAGCTTGTCGGGCATGTCTTCGAACTCGCCCGACTCTATGCCGCTTTTTATAATCGTGGAGAACACATCCATCGGCCTTTTCAGCGTTCCGGGGATTTTCCCGAGCTCGGTGTAGTGCCCTATCATGAGGTAGGCGTAGACTTCGGGCTCCTTCCGTGCGAAGTCGAAGAACTCCTCGATGACGGCCGCGAGCTTCTCGGCGGGGGTTTGCCCTTCGAGGGATCTTTCGTGGAGCACTTCCCTGAACATTTCCATGGAGCTTATGAAGAGCTTCAGTGCGAGGTCGCCCTTGCTTTCGTAGTGGTTATAAATGGAGCCTTCGGAGACTCCGGCCTCCCTGGCTATTTCCTTCGTCGTCGTACCGGAGATTCCGTTCCTGATAAACAGGGAAAGCGCGGCGCTCCGAATACGCTCGGCGGGTTCTGTGATTTTTCTGCTCATGGAAATTATCCTGATATTATTCCATGATGTCGTCGAAACCGCTAATCTCCGCCCCGGGGCGGTATTGAGTATCCGACTTGAGGGCCTCCAGGCTCCCGAAGGCGGCGATGCCGTAGCCCATCGGCGAGGCGATATCGGGGCTTTTAAGGTAATGAGCCTTCCGTGCGTCGAGCCAGGAGCCCGTCGCGAAGTCGGTGACATAAATGCCGCCCACTTCGTCCTTCCCGCCGTCGTTCCCGAGCTCGGCGGCCATACAGCCGAAGTCGTCGAACTTCTTCACCCGGCCATCGTTCATTACGTACTGCGCGGCGAACCGCTGGTCGCTGATTATCATTTTGCACCTGTCGCAGACGTCCTCGCCGTAGTGGACTTCGGCGGGGCCGGCCGGGGGCTTGCTATCGCCGCAGGCGAACATCGACAGGGCCATAAACAGAATGAGAGCGTATCTCATGATTCTTCCCTCCTGAATTTGCTGAACGACGCGAGCGCCAGCGCGAACGGCGCCAGCGTCCAGAGAGCCATTATCGATATAAGGAGTAGGACTATTCCGTCCCGCCCGAATGTCCTGACGGCGTAGACTCCGACGGGGCCGAGAATCTCGTACCTCGGGCTCAGGACGAGGACGGAGGCTATCTTGAACACCTCGGCGGGATTTAAAAGCGCGAGGACGAACACCTGCCTTATGCCGAGCTCCATCGCCGCGGCGGTGCCCATGATTCCGAGGTCGCCCAGGATGATGAAGAGGAGCCAGAGAAAGACTGCCACACCCGTCGCCCGCGCTGCCTTACGGGAATAGACGGAGACGAGAAGGCCGACGCTCAGGAGAGACGCCGCGAGGAGCGCGGAGAAGAGCGCGGTCAATAGAAATCCCGCGCCGTCGCCGCTCCCTCCCCTGAGAGCGACGCCCACCCCTGCGAGCCCGAACCCGAGCGATATGGAGAGGCATATGGGGATGAAGATGCCTATGAATTTTCCCGCGAACACTTCCGCCTTTGTTACAGGGTGAGAAAGCAAATATTGAAGCGTTCCGTTCTCCCTTTCGCCCGCGATTCCCGTAGCGCCAGTGATGAGCGATATAAGCGGGACGAAGAGGAGGACGAGGTTGACGAGGCTCGCAGCCGTTCGGCCGTATCCCGCCCCGCCCGAGAGAGCGCCCCTTTCGGGGGCTATCGAGAGAATGAGAACGGCGAGGGCAGAGAAGGATACGGTGTAGAGAACGAACCACCTGTTCTTTACGGACTCTCTGGCCTCCTTCCCCGAGAGCATGAGAACGTTTCTAGCTTCCATCGCGTCCGGCTCCTTCGAGTATGCTTTCCCCCACTCCTTCCAGTATGTTTTCCATAGTAGGCTCTTCGACTATAAAGCCGAGAACGGGAATGTCCCGCGCCGTGAGCTCTATAATAGGGCGTACGGCGTCGCCGCCGGGGGCCTCGACGAGGAGGCCGCCGCCGTTCCGGGAATGGGCGCCGATGCCCGCACGGGCCAGCGCTTCTTCGGCGCGGGCGACGTCGGCATCCGCGATACGGAGTACTATTTTAGTTCCGAGGCCGGAGGCGCGACCGAGGTTTCCGGGCTCGCCGTCGAACACCACGCGCCCGTTCCTCATGACTACCGCCCTGTCGGCGAGGTAGTCCACTTCGTCGAGCCTGTGGGACGAGAAAATGACGGTATTCCCGGCCTCCTTGTATTCCTTTATGAGGCGGAGGAATTCGGCCCTGCCGCCCGCGTCGAGGTTGGACGTGGGCTCGTCGAGTATGAGGAATTTCGGACTGGAGAGAAGTGCTATCGCGAAAGAAAGCCTCTGCCTCATCCCGCCCGAAAGCTCGGAGGCGTATTTGTGCAAGTGCTCCGTGAGACCGGCCTTCTCCAGCGCCGCAGCGCACTCATCGGGGCCCGCGCGGCGTATGCGCCCGAAGAAGCGCATGATGTCCGAAGCGCGCATGTCGTAGAAAACAGGCTCCTGCGGGAGATAGCCGATGAGCGATTTCGCGGCGCGCGGATCGGCCTTGACGCTTATGCCGTTGACGATTACTTCACCTGTGAAATCGAGGAGGCCGAGTATGCATTTTATGAGGGTGCTCTTGCCCGCGCCGTTTGTTCCGAGAAGGGCCAGCGCCTCGCCCTTCCCCGCCGCGAGGCTTACGGAGTCGACTGCTCTCAGCTTCCCGAAATTTTTCGTGACGTTCTTTATACCTATCATCGCCGGCCTCCGCGTGAAGCGCGCCCGCCGAGGGCGGCGTATCCGAAGAACGCGAGCGGCAGGAGGGCCATAGACGCAGAGACGGCGAGAAGGCCGCGCGTGGACCGCCCTTTCTTATCAGGCTCGATGTTAACGTGAGGCGGGCGCACGAGCGGGCTTTCGTCTGTTAGCTTGGGCTCGGGCTTTATCACGGGGAATGCCTTCGAGGCAAGCTCGAGCGCCTTCGCCGCCGGGCTGAACACGAATATCCGGAGCGACGGGTTTTTATCTACGAGGCTTTCGAAGAGGCTCTCCGACCTGTAGGGGATTTCCCCAATGCCGTCGCCGTCTTCGTCGTAGCCGACATAGTCGCTCCAGTAGTTCCCGCGCCCGCCGCGCCCCCAGGCGTTGCCCGAAAGCCGCCCGCCGCCCCTGACCTCGATCTGTTCCTCGTTCCCCGTGAAACTGTTCCCGACGAAGGCGTTCCGCTTTATGGACGGCATCATCGAGACGCCGATGTCGTTCCAGGCTACGACGTTGCCGTCTATCTCGTTCCACGATTCTATGAGATAGGGCGAGTTGTCGAGGAATATTCCGACGCGGTTGTCGGCGATGAGATTATCCTTCGCGACGATGTCGTCGAGGTCCTTGAAGCCGACGCCGTAGCCTGTGCCCGTGCCGCGGTTTCCGGTGAATTTGTTGCGGTAAAACTCTATTCCGACGCTGTACATTAAAAACCCGCCGACGAAGTTGTTCCTGAAGACGTTGTCCTCGAATCTGTTGTGGTTGCTCGACATGTAATGAAGCCCGTAGCGCGCGTCCTCGACGATGTTGCCTTTGAGGAGGGTATCGCTCGACCACCATATGACGACGTCGCGTACGCCGGACACGCGGTTGTTTATGATCTTCGTGCCGGAGCTGTACCAGAGCCGTATGCCGTCGCCCCTTCGCGGCATCGGGACGTCCTTCCCCCTTACGTCGTTCCCCGTGACCAGGGCGTGCGGGGAGCCTTTGATGTATATGCCGAAGAGGACGTCCCTGAGCGTGTTGCCATCGACCGTGACTTCAGCGGCGGTGTCGATCAGTATGCCGGCGTCCTCGGCGGAGAGGAGCGAGCCCGAGCCGGTGACGATAAACCCCTTCATGACCGTTCCGGGCGCTTTTATCGTGACGACTGTCCCTTTGCCGCCGCCGTTTATCTCGGGGCCGTTTTCTCCGAGGAGGGCAAGGGTTTTGTCCACGACGACCTTTTCGTTGTAGACGCCCTTTTCGACGATCACGGTATCCCCAGTGGAGGCCGCTTTCACGGCCTCGGAGATCGTCTGCAGCGGGCCCCCGGGAGAGACTCGGTATGTCTTTCCCGGGGCCGCTTCCGCGTAGCTGGCCGCTGGCTGGAGGAGAGCCAGCAGGCAGAGGAAGATGAGGGAATGTATGGTTACGGGCGTTACCATT
>JAGVLR010000097.1 GCA_020054175.1 Candidatus Dadabacteria bacterium | reverse complement strand
GTCCCCTCGTATATCTCCGTTATCTTCGCATCCCTGAAAAACCGCTCCACCGGATATTCGACCGTATACCCATAACCGCCGTGCATCTGAATCGCCTTGGTCGTGATCCACATGGCCGCTTCGGACGCGAAGACCTTCGCCATCGCGGATTCCTTGGAATAGTTCATGTGGTTGTCTTTCATCACGGCTGCCTGGAGTGTCAGAAGCCGCGAAGCCTCCAGGCGCGTGGCCATATCGGCGATCATGAACTGTAGCCCCTGAAACGACGAAATGGTTTTCCCGAACGCCTGCCGCTCCTTCGAATACCTGACCGCCTCCTCAAGCGCCTCCCTGGCGATGCCCACGGCCTGTGTCGCGACGCCGATCCTCCCGCCGTCGAGCGTGGACATGGCGACCTTGAATCCGTCTCCTTCCTGCCCGATCATCGCGGACTTCGGCACCTTGCAGTCCTCGAAGTATATCTGCGCCGTGCTGGTTGCCCTTATCCCGAGCTTGTGCTCCAGCTTCCCGATTTTCACGCCCGGATTGTCCATGTCGATGATAAACGCCGAGATGCCGTGGTGCTTCTTGGACGGATCTGTAGCAGCTATCAGCACCATCACGTCGGCCTCGGCCCCGTTCGTTATCCACGCCTTCGTCCCGTTTATCACGTAGGAATCACCCTTCCGGAGCGCCAGAGTTTTCAGGCTCGCGGGGTCCGAGCCCGCGTCCGGCTCGCTCAGCGCGAAGCATCCGAGCTTCTTTCCGCTCGCGAGGTCCGGCAGGTACGCCTTCTTCTGCTCCTCCGAGCCGAACGCCAGTATCGGGCTGCAGACGAGGGAATTATTAACCGACATGATAATCCCCGTCGAGGCGCAGGCGGCGCATATCTCTTCGAGCGAGATGACATAGGACACGCAGTCGAGTCCGCTCCCGCCGTATTCCTCCGGAACCATCATTCCCATGAATCCGAGCTCGCCGAGCTTGTCCACGAGCTCCTTCGGGAATTTTCCCTCCCTGTCGTTCTGTGCGGCCAGGGGCCTTACTTCCCCGGCGGCGAAATCCTTTGCCGTCATCTTTATAAGTTCCTGCTCCTCGGTAAGCGTGATAATGGACATGCCCGACACCTCCGTCTTTTGTTTGGCAACCGAGCGCTCGCTCGGTAATAAATTTTAAAGTCTTTAATATTTAATGTCAACGACTTTTTAGCGGAGGGCTTTCATTATGAGGTCTGTCTGCAGCCTGATGTACTGTTTGAGAGTGAAGTCTTTTCTGAGGGCCCAGCGCCTGAAAGCCCACATCTGCCCCTCGACCATTATATTATGCGCGAGAAGCCGGACGGTTTCCTTATTTATATTAAAGACCTTCTCTCTGATACCCTGAGTGATTATGTCCTCGAAGATGGCGACGAGGTCGTTCTCGGCATGGAGGACGTATTTTCTCTCCTTTTTGTTGAGAGATTTCGTTTCCTGGTAGAGGAGGAGGGTATAGTCTTCTATCTCGTCGATTATCGTGAAGTAGTCGCGTATGGCGTTTCTGAGATTCTCGTCCGGGTCCTTCTTTCCGGTTAGAGAGCTCTGGAGCTTGTCGCTAACGCTCTTGGATATGTGGTCGCAGACGAGGAAGAGTATGTCTTCCTTCGTCCTGATATAGTCGTAGAGCGTGCCCATGCTCATGCCGAATTCGCGGGCGATTTCGCGGACTGTAGTCTTGTGGAATCCCTTCTGGACGAAGAGCTCGACGGCGGCATTCACGAGCTCCTGCCTTCTTACGTTTATAAGATCTTTATCCTTGATGTTGGACGCTATGCTGGTCTTGAGGTCGGCCATGCGGGATCATCCACCGTTTCTCTGATTCATGATACGCGGAGTACGCAACGAATCAATATACTAACACAAAGAGAAGGGGTCTATCACGCCTCTCCGGGATTGGATGTTTGTAGCCCCGGGCGGGCTGCAGATTTTCTCTGAGCAGAGTTCCGCCCGGGGCGGATTTTATCATTGTGCGCTGCTGAATGTGCATTCGTCCAGGCCTTCGCCAAGGGCCTTACAGCTCTCCGGGTCGGAGGTTAAATCGCATACCGTGGAGTAATAATTACACGAGCTGTGGTTTATCGCTATCTGGTGAAAATCCGTCGGACCTGTAATCGGGGCCCCGAACGTTATCGGATATCCGGTGTCGACGTGCACGTAGGAAAGCTCTGTCGGCGGCAGCGTCGGAACAAGGTCGTTCGTGTTATAAACCCTCCAGCTGTCTATCCCGTACCCTTCGTACAGGGTCTTGAAGGCGGCGTCCCCGGCTCTCGGGCCCGCGAAGTTATACATGACGGGGTTTTTAAAATCCGTGTTTTCTATGATGTCCGGTATCGCAAGAACTGCCAGCGCCGCGCCGAGGCTGTGGCCCGTTACGTAGACGTTATTGTAATTTCCCGACTCCGCCGCGCTGGAAATCGCACTCGTAACAGCCAGCGTATTGTATATGTCGGTAAATCCCTGCTCAGTCTGCCCGCCGAGAGCGTAGTTGACGAGCGGGAAATCGGCGTCGCTTATCCACTCGTCTATCGTTTTGGTCCCCCTGAATACCATGTAGATGTTGGAACCGTTCGTTGCGACGAACGCAATCGGCACCTCGGTCGGCAGCGACTCTCCGAAGAAGCCCTCGGGCGTGATTAGTATCTCTTGGAGCTGATAAGGTGAGGGGAGCGTGAACGACTGGCCGTTGTTATTGTCTATCAGCATCTGATATGCCTGGAGACTGAGATACATAAGCTCTGCGGCTGTCTCAGCGTCGAAGTCGCCATTGCCCGGCTCCTCCGGTCCCGGCTCTTCAGGGCCGGGAACTTCCGGCCCCGTCAGCACGTTTTCCCCGTCGCAGGAGATCGCGAATCCGCACGCGAATATAAGCAATAGAATCATGTATGGGAATTTCGATATCGTTTTCTTATTCATGATGGATGGGCTCCTTCGGACCGCGTAGTGATAAACGAAGTGTATTGAGTTAATTATAACCGTGATTTCGTGCCAATCCGCTTATTTTGGTGAGATCAGGCTGGTGTCTTAATACCCTGTTTGGATAACGGACGCACAGGGCATCGACTTCTATGGCCTTATAAACGCTCTCAGGATGGGTATCTGGGCTGCTTACTACTTAAACGGATTCAGCGTGTTCAGCTCTGTCAGGGTTTCGACGAGCTTCGGCTTTTCGACGAAGAGCCTGTACTGCATCAGCTTCAGCACGGACGATAAATCCTTCCATTCCGACATGAAAGATTCGTGTCCCGTGACAAGCTCTTTCGCCTCGTCTATGCTCTCCCTAAAATAATCGGACAGAGTCTTCCGGGCCATCTCGTCTTCAAGCGATTCTATTATCTTCGGCAGCTCGTCCCTGTCGAGCCAAATGCCCTGGCAGGTACGGCAGTAATTTATCTCCACCCCTGTGTCCCCGTATTCGAGGCTTGCGGTCGCGGTGCCGCAGGTAGGGCAATCGACTCCGGATTTGCTCGACTTAAATTTTTCCGGGTGCTTCCATATCTCGAAATCGAGCCAGTTGAGATTAGGGTCCGCTTCCTCCTTCACCTCTTCGAGCTCTCCCCTTTCGAGCCATACGCCCTTACACGACTCGCACTCGTCGACGTCTATCGATCCGAGCACCTTCGTTTTAAGCTCCGCACCGCACCTGGGACATTTTTTCATGGCTAATCTCCTTAAACTCAGAGTACTTCGACGTTCACGACGCGGCTGCCCATGAAATAAAGGAATACGCAGTCGTAAGTGAGGCCGTCCTTCGCCTGGCAGCTGTAGATCCACTTCTCGTCGTAGCGCGCCTTAACAGCTGTCGTGTCCTTCCGCCACGGCTCGCCTAT
>JAGVLR010000162.1 GCA_020054175.1 Candidatus Dadabacteria bacterium | reverse complement strand
TCGTCGTCGTTTTCTTCGTCGTCCCACTCTTCCTCGTCGTCGTCATCCCAGTCATCGTCTTTTGCCAGTATTTCAAGTTCGATGTACATATGAAATCTCCCTGGAGTAATGATTTACTTGAAACGATACATCCTGACATAGAAAAGTCAAGAGAGTTTCAGGGGCCTGAACATAGCGCTAATATATGTTGTTTTTTGCGTGAATTTTGCACACCGTAACGCGCTGTGAAAACGCAAGAATCACCCTGTGTTTGCTGTGTCCGCGCGCTTTATAACGCGTCAGCAGCCTCCGAATTTCCGAAGGAATTCCTCGGCCTTTAAAACCATGTCTTCCGAGCCTATGAATATGGGCGTCCTCTCGTGAAGCTCGCCGGGTTCGATGTCGAGAATTCTACGCGCGCCGTCCGTCGCCCTGCCGCCCGCCTGCTCCACGACGAACGCCATCGGATTGCATTCGTAGAGCACTCTGAGCTTTCCCTTCGGCGCGTCAGCCGTTCCGGGATAGATGAATATTCCGCCCGTGATGAGGTTACGGTGTATGTCGGCAACCATCGAGCCGATGTAGCGCGACGAATAAGGACGGTTCGTCGGCTTGTCTATTTCCCTGCAGTACCTGAGATACTGTTTCAGGCCCTCGGAGAAGCTGAGGAAGTTCCCCTGGTTCACGGAGTATATCTTTCCCGTTTTCGGGATGCTCATGTTGGGATGAGAGAGGCAGAACTCTCCTATGGACGGATCGAGCGTGAAGCCGTTGACTCCATAACCCGTCGTGTAGACGAGCATCGTCGAGGAGCCGTAGATAATGTAACCCGCGGCGGCCTGCTGGCTCCCTTTCTGGAGGAAGTCTTCCAGCGTGAGCGGGCTGTGGTCCGGCGAGACTCTCCTGTATATGGAGAAGATGGTGCCGACGGATATGTTGACGTCGATATTCGAAGAGCCGTCGAGCGGGTCGAGCGCGACGATATACTTCGCGTTCTTAGACACCTCGTCGTGGAAGGTGATGAAGTCCTTGTTCTCTTCGGAGGCGACGCCCCTGCACTGGCCGCCGAGCTCGAGCGCGGCGATGAACCTGGTGTTCGCGTAAACGTCGAGCTTCTTGACCTCCTCGCCCTGGACGTTTGTCGTCCCGGCGCTTCCGAGTATGTCGACGAGGCCGGCCTTGTTGACCTCCCTGTTGACTACCTTAGCCGCAAGGCCGAGGTCGCGCAGCAGCCTCGAGAGGTCGCCCCGCGCGTAGGGGTATTCAGTCTGTTTTCTTATAACGAATTCATCGAGGGTTTCAACGCCTATCATAGCGCAATTATATTACCAAAATTAAGGGACTAAAGAAACGGCCTCGATGGGATGGCGATTAAAGCGTTGACCGGCGGAAAGAAAAGCCGGGCGGCGTTATTCCGGCTTTTCTTTCGGAGCTTCTGTCGGCGTTTCTTTAGGCACTTCCTTCGGCATTTCCTTCGGGGCTTCTGTAGGAGCCGCTGTAGTGGTTGCGCCGCCTCCGAGGATTTCTTTTACGGCGTCCGAATCTTTTATCCTCATCGCGGCTTCGAAGCCCTCTTCGCGGACGAGCTTCTTCGCCCTTTCGAGGCTTTCGCCGAAGTCTTCGGGTAGAGAAGATTTGACTATCTCCGCGCCCTCGTCGAGGTAGGGCAGGAGAACGGACTCCTTGAAGACGGGGTCGTCTTCGGGAAGAAAGAAGCTCAGGGAAGAGATGAACAGCGTTATGGTTACCGCGCCGAATACGACGCCCAGCGCGCCGCCGGCGAGCCTGTTGAGAAGCCCGAGCCGGAGAGTGCCGATCAGCTTCGATATCAGCCAGCCCAGCATCTGGACCATCATGTAGAAAACGACGACGAGCAGCACGAAGGCTAGCACGTTCGACATCGACTCGTTCTGCACGATGCCGCGCGCCCGAAGGGCCTCCGCGAGGACGTCGTAAAACATAAGCCCGGCCGCGAGTCCCACGCCGAGAGCGAGCATGGAAAAGACCTGGTTGATGAGCCCGCGCGAGATTCCGATGAGGGCGAAGACTGTGAGTACGGCGAGTATCGTGATGTCGAGCCAGTGCATGAAGCGTAATATTCTAGCAGATAATGCCGGAAAGCGCGGCGTCTCGCGGGAATTGACATTTTCCAGAGATACCGGCGATTTAGGCTCTTTTGACTAATAGGGGTTGTTCAGATAACTTAAATTGCGATGGATTTTTCCGAAATAATTTCCGTTATAAATCCCGAGCTGGACGAAGTGGAGAGGGAGCTTGAGCAGAATATCCAATCGCCCGTTCCGCTCGTCTACGAAATCTCGAAATACCTCCTCGGAAGCGGCGGCAAGAGGCTCCGCCCGGCAGTGGTTCTCCTGGCAAGCGGGGCGTGCGGGCTTACGAGCGGGAGGGAGAGGATTTACGCCGGGGCTGCGCTGGAGCTGATTCATACCGCGACGCTTCTCCACGACGACGTCGTCGACGAAGCGAGCCTCAGGCGCGGAAAGCCGGCGTCGAATGTCGTCTGGGGGAACAAGGCGACTGTGCTCGTCGGGGATTTCATGCTGGCGAAGTCGCTCGGCCTCATACAGGCGTGCGGGAGCCTCGAGCTGATAAAGTCCGTGACCGACGCGGCGTCCAAGCTCGCCGAGGGGCAGGTGCTCGAAGTGATGAGCGCGAGCAACATGCTCGAAGTGTCGGAAGAGGTCTGCTTCGGGATAATCGAGAACAAGACGGCGTCGCTCATCGAGAGCTGCGGCCGCGTGGGAGCGGTTCTCGCGGGAGCCGACGATGAAACGAAGAACGCGCTTTCGCAGTACGGCTTCGACATAGGCGTCGCGTTCCAGCTGGTCGACGACGCGCTCGATTACTCGTCCACTGAAAAGGAGTTCGGAAAGGGAGTCGGGCAGGACCTCGTCGAAGGAAAGATGACGATCCCTCTTCTATATTCTCTCTGGCGGTCGAGCGAGGCCGAGATGGAGAAGGTGGCCGAAATGTTCCTCGGGACGGACGAGCTCGGCGGAGAGGACCTCGCGTTCGTGAGGGAGCTTGTCGAGAGATACCACGGCGTCGACAGGACGATAGAGACAGCGAAGGATTTCATACACAAGGCGAGAACGGCCGTTTCCGCGCTTCCGGACAGCCCGTACAAAAACTCGCTCCAGATGCTTGCCGATTATGTCGCCGAAAGGAAAAACTAGGCCTCTTCCCGCTTCAGATCAAACATCATAACGTAGGCGTCTTCGCCCGTGTCGGAATAGTATTTCCGTCTCGTGTGAATTGTGCGGAAGCCGATTTTTTCGTAGAGCGCTCTCGCGCGGACGTTCGACACGCGGACTTCGAGTATCGCGATCTTAAGCCCTTCCGTCGCCGCCTTGCCGAGGCAGTTTCGGAGGAGCTTTTCGCCGAGCCCCATGCTCCGGAAATCGGGGTGCACCGCGATGTTGAGAATGTGTATCTCGTCGAGGACTGTCCACGTGAACACGTATCCGACGACCATGCCCCCGAATCTCAGAACTTCGTTGTAGAATTTTTTGGAGAGTATTTCCCTTTCGAGCACGCGCCTCGGCCAGGGCGTGGGGAAGCTGACGTTCTCGATGGCGACGATGCCGTCGAGGTCGCTTATTACCGTCCTGCCGATCTCGTACTTGGGGGCGTTTTCCATAGTAATATTGTTTCAGACGGCGGCCCCGATGTCCATACAGGATTAATTAAGGATTAATTAGGACCGGCACGCCGTTTCACGTGAAAATCCCGGTCAGCTTCCCGGGCGCATGCCGCCTATGAGGATGCCGAGTATCTCCTGCGCTGCGACGGATATTACTGTGCCGGGGCCGAAGACGGCTGTAACCCCCGAGCCGTAAAGGAATTCGTAATCCTGCTTCGGGATGACGCCGCCGACGACAACCATTATGTCGTTCCGGCCGAGCTTCCCGAGCTCGTTAATCAGCCCGGGGACGAGGGTCTTGTGACCGGCGGCGAGGCTGGATACGCCGACGATGTGGACGTCGTTTTCGACTGCCTGGCGCGCGGCTTCGAGCGGGGTCTGGAAGAGGGCCCCGATATCGACGTCGAACCCTAAATCGGCAAAGCTCGTGGCGATGATCTTCGCGCCCCTGTCGTGGCCGTCCTGCCCCATCTTGGCGACGAGTATTCGCGGCCTTCGTCCGGCCATTTTGGCGAACCTGTCCGACATCTCGCGCGCCTTCCTGAATTCCCTGTCCTGCGACATCTCGCCGGAGTAGACGCCCGAGATCGAGCGTATGACGGCGACGTAGCGTCCGAACACCTTCTCGCCCGCATACGATATCTCGCCCAGCGTGGCGCGCTTGCGGGCCGCGTCCACCGCCAGTTCCAGCAGGTTCCCGTCTCCCGTTTCAGCGCACTTCGTTATCGCGTCGAGCGCCTGCGTTACGGCGTTATTGTCCCGCTCCTTTTTCAGCTTCTTCAGCCGCTCTAACTGCGAGCGGCGGACGAGGGTGTTGTTCACCTCCAGTATTTCGATGTCCGAATCCTGGCCGGACTGGTACTTGTTAACGCCGACGATAATATCCTGCCCGGAATCTATCCTCGCCTGCTTCCTTGCGGCCGCCTCTTCGATGCGCATCTTGGGTAGGCCCGTCTCTATAGCCTTCGCCATGCCGCCGAGGGATTCTATCTCTTCTATATGCGCCCACGCGCGGCGGGCGATTTCGCCAGTAAGATACTCGACGTAGTACGAGCCCGCCCAGGGGTCTATGGACTTGCAGATTTTCGTCTCCTCCTGGAGATATATCTGCGTGTTCCTCGCTATGCGCGCGGAGAAATCCGTCGGCAGGGCTATCGCCTCGTCGAGCGCGTTCGTGTGGAGCGACTGCGTGCCTCCCATCACGGCGGCCAGCGCCTCGACGCACGTTCTCACCGCATTGTTGAACGGGTCCTGCTCCGTCAGGCTCCAGCCGGAAGTCTGGCAGTGTGTCCTGAGCGCCATCGATTTCGGGTTCTTCGGCCCGAACCTCTTTATGAGCTTCGCCCAGAGCATCCTCGCGGCGCGCATCTTCGCGATCTCCATGAAGTGGTTCATGCCGATGCCCCAGAAGAACGAGATGCGGGGCGCGAAGTCGTCTACCTTCATCCCGGCGCTTATGCCCGCGCGGACGTATTCGAGGCCGTCAGCGAGCGTATAAGCGAGCTCGATGTCCGAAGACGCCCCGGCCTCTTCCATGTGGTAGCCGCTGACGCTGATGGAGTTGAACTTCGGCATGTTCTCCGCCGTGTACTTGAATATGTCGGCGATGATCCGCATCGACGGCGCGGGCGGGTAGATATACGTATTCCGCACCATAAATTCTTTAAGTATGTCGTTCTGGATCGTGACGCTTAAGTCCGCGTGTTTTACGCCCTGCTCCTCGCCCGCGACTATGTAAAACGCGAGCACCGGCAGCACTGCGCCGTTCATCGTCATCGATACGGAAATCTCTTCGAGCGGAATCCTGTCGAAGAGTATCTTCATGTCGAGTATGGAGTCTATCGCGACCCCCGCCTTGCCGACGTCGCCGACAACCCTCTCGTGATCGGAATCGTAGCCCCTGTGCGTCGGGAGGTCGAAAGCTACCGAAAGACCCTTCTGCCCGGCGGCGAGGTTGCGCCTGTAAAAGGCGTTGGACTCTTCGGCGGTCGAGAATCCTGCGTACTGTCTGATAGTCCACGGCCGCGTCGTATACATTGACGCGTACGGGCCGCGGAGATAGGGCGGGAGGCCGGCGGCGTAGTGGAGGTGCTCCATGCCGAGGAGGTCCTTTTCGGTGTAAACGTCTCCGACCGGAATCTCCTCGGGGGTCATCCAGCCGCGCTCCGTGTTCGCGGCTTTTCCTCCGCCGTTTTTCTTCCTGTAATCGATGCCTGTGAAATCGGGTTTCAAGACCTTTCACCTCTTACCGAATCTATTCCCGAAAGCCTCTGGAATTTTTCCAGCGCTTCGGCGGCGTTCGAGCGCGCGTGAATGAAATCGTCGACTCCAGCGCTCTTAAGTTCCTCGATGTGCTCTTTCGGGTTTCCGGCGACGACGATGCAAGCGCCGGGATTTTCATTTTTTATAAGTTTGCAGATTTCGGGGGCGAGCTCCAGGTATTCCTTGTCTGAGCTGCATATGACTATTATTTTCGCCTTGCTTCGGAGGGCGTCTTCGGCGGCGCTATGTAAACTCTCGTGCGGCTCGCCTCCGGCAATCGCGAAACCGGCGCACCCGAAGAAATTGGCCGAGAAAGCGGCCCGCGCGTTACGCATGGATACGCTGCCGACGGGCAGAAGGTACACCGCCGGTGTCTCGCCGGTTCTCTTCGCGTACTCGATCGTCTTGAGCCGCAGGTCTTCGAATGCCGCCGCGCCCCTGTATGGCCTGAGCGGCCGGGCGGCTGGTCCAGAGTCGGCGTCGGAGCGCGGCGCGGCGTCGCCAATCGTCGCGCCCTTTTTCGAAAGTCGAGTTATCAAGTCAGGAACGGAGGAAACAACTTCGCCGCTCCCGGATTTCTTCGAACGCTTGAGGGCTTTTTCGGAAACGGGCGCGGTTATGTCCGGCTCCTTTTCTGTTGTGTTCGGATACTGGTTCACGCCTACGAAGACGTCGGTCCTGACGGCAATCCGCGCGTCTCTCGCGGCTCTCGTTTTTTCGATGCGCTCCTGTATGAACCCGTTCCTGAAAGCTGCCACGAAGCCACCCTGCTTCTCGACTTCGAGGAATAATTCCAGGGACGCGGCGGCGATGGAGTCTGTGAGCTTCTCTATATAATAGGAGCCCGAGGCCGGGTCCTTCACGCGGTCGAGGTAGGATTCGTGTTTTAAAATGAGCTGCGTGTTACGCGCCATGCGGAGGGTGAACTCGCCCGGCTCTCTGTAAACGGCGTCGAGCGGGAGGACGCTTATCGCCTCTCCGCCGCCGATGGAGGCGGCCATGGCCTCGACGGTGCCGCGAAGGAGATTCACGTACGGGTCGAAGACAGTCTTGTTCCAGGGCGACGTTTGCGCTTCGATATTCATTTGCTTCGATTCTTCGCGCACCGGTTCGTACCTTTCCATTATCTCCGCCCAGAGGAGCCTTGCTGCTCTAAGTTTAGCAATCTCCATGAAGTAATTCGAGCCGACGGAGAAGGAGAATTTCATGTGCGCCGATATGGCGTCGGGGGAGAGGCCTTCTGATACGAGGCGGCTCATATACTCGACGCCGGATGCGAGCGTGAACGCAAGCTCTTCGACAGCCGACGCGCCCGAGTCGTGAAACACGCCGCCGTTAACGAGTATCGATTTGAGGTGCGCCGCGTGCTCCGCAAGATACGAGACAAGAATTCCGAGCTGCTTAAACGATTCGTCCTCGCCGCCGGGGAATTTTCCTGTGAGCGAGAGGCGTCCCAGGATGTCTGACTCCACAGACCCCGAGAGCTTGCCGAAATCCGCGCCGCGTTTTTCGGCTTCGATGAGGAAGAGCGCGAGTATGCCGGCGGCCCCGTCCCCCGCTCTGAAATTGATAGCGGCCTTATCGAGGGGAATTTTTTTAAGGAGCTTCGCCATGTCGGAAGCCGTCTGCAAGGGTATGCCGTATATCGCGCCGTCCCTGACCTCGCAGATGAACGTCAGCGA
>JAGVLR010000221.1 GCA_020054175.1 Candidatus Dadabacteria bacterium | reverse complement strand
CGGCCGACCTGGAAAAAGACTGGTTCTTTCATTGCCACATTCTCTATCATCTGGCGGCGGGCATGGCGAGGGTCGTTCATTACGAAGGGTCCGCCATGGACCCTGAAATCGCGGCCATCAGGCATAAGCTCTACGAGGACCCGATCTATTACTGGGCCGAGGCGGCTGTGATGAGCAACATGTCGGAGGGTTTCGTGACCATAGCGGATACGAAAAATACTATTAACGCGACGTGGGAGGTCGGGTGGGAGAACAGGCAGTACGAGGTTGTGCTTACGTACAGCAGGTACGTCAACAATTTCATCTCCGTCTTCGGCGGGGCGGACCTTACGAACGAAAACCAGGACGACCGCGGCGTATTTGGGATAGAGTCCCTGCTGCCGTTTCTCGTGGACGGCACGGCATGGGTGGATACCAAGGGCGGCTTCAGGTTCATACTGGACAAGGAGATGCAGATCACGGAGCGGGTGACGGCGTTCGGCGAGATGCAGTACGACACGAAGAGTAAGTGGGAGTGGAAAGCGGGCGGGACATTCATGATCGGGAAGAATGTATCCCTGATCGGGCAGTACTACACGGAGTTCGGCGGGGGCGGCGGGCTCCTCGTAAAGTTCTAGATTGAAATCCGGACGCCCCGCCGGAGGCCTCCTGACGGGGCGTCCGGAAATTTCTCACCTGAGATCTTCTATAGAAGCCCCGAAGTTTATGTGATACGTCTGCCCGTTAAGCACGAGCGCCGGGACGGACTTCACGCCCGCAGCCTCGGCCTCGGCGAGCCTTCCTTTCTGCTCGCCCAGATGGACGATTTCGACTTCGTACTTGCCCGGGTCGAGCGCTTCGGCCACCCCCCTTTCCGCGCTTACGCATACCGGGCATCCCGCGTGATAGAAAACTGCTTTACTCATGGCTGTAACCTCCCGTAAAATAGTATCGAATCGATACTATTATCTCCCGCGCGAAGGGGATTGTCAAGCTGGTTTCGACGCGATACAATTATGAGCATGCCTGATAACGCAAGAATACTGTCCCTTATAGAGCGGCTCGGTAATCTCGTGAGGGCCGAGGGGCGTGCATCGGGCGCGGGCCTCGAACCCGTGCACAGGGACATTCTCGGATATCTCTCTATATGCAACCGCTACTCCGACACCCCGGCGGGGGTTACGGAATACCTCGGCGCGACGAAGGGGACGACTTCGCAGAGCATAGGAGTCCTCGAAAGGAAGGGCTACATCAAAAAAAGCCCCGATAAGGAGGACGGCAGGGTCGTGCATCTCAGCCTGACGCCGAAGGGCAGGAAACTCTCGTATGCCGGCGCTGTGCCGGACGGGTTCGCCGGCGCGCTCTCGGACCTGAATCCCGGCGAGAGTGAGACGTTGGCCCGGCTCTTGTCGGACCTTCTGGCAGGGGTTCAGAGGCGAACCGGCGGCCGGACGTTCGGCGTCTGCCGCACGTGCAGGTTCTTCAGGGAAAACTCCCTCCCGGGCTCTCACCAGTGCGGCCTCACGCTCGAGCCGCTCTCGGATGGCGACAGCATCAAAATCTGCCGCGAGCACGAGACGGCGGCGTAGGAATCGCCAGGCTTACCGTCCCGGCGCAAGATGCGATTGTGAATCCGCCGTCATACCGTTATAATATCTCCCGATTGAAATTACCCCGGAACCGGTCTTCCGGACCTTTTGCGTTCCACAGCGCCGCGGCTAAAGGTGAAGCGGCAAAGAGAAGGGGTATTTAGACGGTCCGGTTGATTACCGTTATCGAAGCTCCAAGCTGGCTTCAGATTTTGCTTAGGGCATACACGCCTTTGGCTTCGTAACAATCAATAAAAATACGTGCGACGCGGAAGACCTTTATCTTTCGCGGACGTTAAGAGCGAGAATATGACTACACTTCAAGCGGAGACCGGCGGGCTTTCGCGCGCCAACACGAAGATACGTTTTTCTCCCAACACCGAATTCGAAAGGGAGCTAAGGAAGAGGGTGTCGATGTATTTCGGCGAAAACGACCTTTCCAGCAAAGACAGCGCCCATATGTATCTGAAGAGCGCTGTAGCCGTCGCGTGGGTCGCGGCGTCTTATGCGCTCCTCGTATTCGCAGGGCTTCCGGCGTGGGGGCTCCTGCTTGCCGTCCTGTCGCTGAGCGTCGCGCTGAACGCGCTTTCGTTTAACGTTATGCACGACGCGCTCCACGGGGCGTATTCCGAGCGGACGTGGATCAACAAGGGCATGGGCCTCTTTCTCGACCTCATCGGCGGAAGCTCATATCTCTGGTACCGAAAGCACAACTACTTTCATCATTCGTATCCCAATATCGCAGGGCACGACGACGACATAGAGGCCGGCATATTCGCCCGGCTGAGCCCGCATCACAAAAGGTACTTTTTCCACCGCTACCAGCACATCTATATATGGTTCCTCTACGGATTTCTCGCGATAAAGTGGCACCTCGTCGACGACTTCCAGGTTTATTTCACGAAGAAGATAAACGGCCACGAAATCGAGCGCCCGAAGGGCTGGGACGCCGTTATATTCTTCGGCGGGAAGCTCTTCTTCTTCACGATGGCGTTCGTCGTCCCGTCATTCTTCTATCCGGTGCTCAATGTGCTCGGATTCTACGTTCTCGTGACGCTCGTGCAGGGGCTCATAATGTCCGTCGTGTTTCAGCTCGCGCACTGTAACGAGGATGCGGGGTTTCCTGTCCAGCCGGCGGGCTCGGAGCAGATGGAGACGAGCTGGATGGTCCATCAGCTGAGCACGACGACGGACTTCGACAGGAATAACAGGTTCCTGACGTGGTATCTCGGCGGGCTTAACTTCCAGGTGGAGCACCACCTCTTTCCAAGGATATGTCATGTGAACTACCCGGCCCTTTCTCGCATAGTCGAGGATACTTGCAAGGAGTACGGCGTGACGTATAACTCGTACGGGAGCTTTTTCTCCGGCCTTCGCTCGCACTACAACTGGCTCAGGACTCTGGGGCGTGCTGATGTCGACGGGAATTTGGCGTAGAAAATGCTCGGATTTTAAATCCCCCCTTGTTTTGATATGGCGGCAGTTATCCGCAGTACTAGATAAACGTCGAGGCTTTAAGCAAAGGCGTCCAATTCCTCGCTCGTTCGGAATTGTCCCCTTTTCCTAAGGGGGGAATGATTATGAGATTGCTGCAGTCGCGCGACGCGCTCCCTCGCAATGACGGATTAAAAGAAAGAACGAGATACTGAATTAAATTTCCGTCTTCGCCAAGGCTACGCCGGACAGGCAGGATGACTGAAGGGTCGGATCGCGGAAGAGCGCCGCGACATCGGGTTCGTGCACGCGTGGCGTGCTGGATTCCCGATACAGACTTGAGACTAAAGAAGGCAGGTTTGGAGCAGTACTGGATGAACTTTTCTAAGTGAATCACCGGCGTCCAATTCCTCACTCGTTCGGAATTGTTGGGAATGACAGAGTGGGGGTGATTCCTCGCTCGCTCGGAATCGTAGTTCAGGATGACTGATTAAAAGATAGATTGCTTCGCTTCGCTCGCAATGACAAAAGCGCTAGATGGGTTGTTTGCGGTTCACCCTCACCCTGTCCCTGTTTTGGTTTGATTTGCTTTCGAGCAGCACTGGATGGGCTCCTTTGCCGTCAGCCGAGGGCGTCCGAATGCTCGCTCGTTCGCATCCGTTCCCTCAAGGGAGAGGGTAAGAATTATGATACCTTCTCATCCATTAAATATGGGACCAAGTCATTAATCGAAAATGGATGCCTCAACACCCTTTATGTCTCTCGCCCCGTGAAGTAAAATCAGGAGTGATGTCTGACCGGAAAGACGATGCGCTGCGTCCCCTGAGCGAGAATCCCAACCGAGCCCGCGACCATCTCGCGAACGAGCGCACGTTCCTTGCCTGGGTGCGGACGGGCATAGCCATACTCGTGTTCGGGTTCGCTATCGGAAGGTTCGCCGTCGCGATACATCAGTTCATGGGCGGCGGCGAGCGGACTGTCGGGGTTACGGTATGGCTCGGGACAGTAGCAATAATCGGCGGGGTGCTCCTGACTCTTGCCGGTCTCTATCGCTACAGGAGCACTTACAGGCAGCTCGAAAAGGGCGAGTTCGAGCCGGCGGGGTTCGTCGTGGACCTCATAGCTGTGATTACCGCCATTTTCGGCCTCGCGCTGGCGGGGTATTTGGTATACATCGAGCTTGTGGGGTAGGTGGACACGGCCCGCGAGATTGCCGCGGACGCTTTGCACCCCTCAATTGCGATCAAGGCAAAGGCAAAGGATTTCTACTTTTGCTAGACCAAAAGTAGCAAAAGTCACGGGACGGGGGACACGTAGTGTCTTTTTCGACATAGCCTGGTCGTTGCTAAAGTCACTGGAAGTGCGTCAGGTGGTAATAGCAAGACTGCTGCTACTTCGAAAGTCAGCGG
>JAGVLR010000230.1 GCA_020054175.1 Candidatus Dadabacteria bacterium | reverse complement strand
ATCCGTCCGACAACGTGGAAAATTAGCCGACAAGCGAGCCGGAGGGGGTAACCTCCCTCTGTCTCACGGGCAGGACCGTTATTTTCTCTCTATGAGCTCGACCTTATACGAATCCGGGTCTTCGATGAACGCTATGACAGTCGTGCCGTGCTTCATGGGCCCCGGCTGGCGGACTACCTTCCCCCCGCCTGCGGCTATTTTCTCGCATGCGGCGTATATATCCTCAACCCCGAAGGCGATGTGCCCGTACCCGGCGCCGAGGTCGTAGCTGCTCGTATCCCAGTTGTGGGTAAGCTCCAGTATTTCGGGCTGGTCGTCTGTCCCGAGGAAGGCGAGGGTGAACTTGCCGTCCGGGTAATCTTTCCTCCGGCTGAGCTTGAGCCCCATTACTTCGGTGTAAAATTTTATGGATCTATCGAGATCCCCGACCCTGATCATAGTATGGAGAAAACGCATTTGAAACCTCCTTTACCATAGCTTCGACCGTTCATTTCAGAAAGTAGCACAGCGGCCGGGGCAAGTCAAAACCGTGTGCCGCTCAGTCGTCGAGAGGGAATATCGTCTCGTTGCCGACGAGTATCTTTGCTGCGAGGGTAGCCTGTACCGTCCCTTCGAGGCTCCTGATCTCGCCCGACAGCGCGACGAGTCCGCCGTTGAGCTTGGGCTTGGCGTCGAGCTCGTCGACCGTCCATTCCATCGCTATCGTATCCCCTATGAAGACCGGGGCGGTGAACTTGATCGAAGCCTCTACTGTGGAGATGTCGGTGTCGTTGAAGAATTTGCTGTATACCCCGACGGCGAGGCTGAACGTGAGCGTTCCATGCACTATTCTATTCCCGAACCTCGCCTTTTCCATGGCGGGCCGGTTCGTATGGAGGGCGTTGTAGTCGTTAAAGAGCCCGGCAGCCTTTACGACGTGGGCTTCCGTGACCGTGATCCTTTCCGAGAACCTGTCACCCGTTTTCAGCTCGTTGAACGCTCTTCCTATCCTGGGCATGACCGCCTCCTCACAATTCCATATATACTATAGCCAAGCTAGACTACATAGAATATATATACTTTATTGATTACATGTGTCGTCTATCTCTAATTGCTTTGCTTAATGTTATTTCGTCTATGTATTCTATATCCCCACCCATCGGGATGCCGTGCGCGATCCTGGTGACCTCTATACCGAGCGGCTTTATAAGCCTGGCGAGGTAAAGCGCCGTGGCCTCGCCCTCGACGCTCGGATTGGTTGCGAGGAGCACTTCCCTGACGCTCCCTTCCTTCAGCCTTCCGAGGAGCTCTTTTACTTTAAGGTCCTCCGGGCCGATCCCTTCTATCGGCGATATGAGACCGTGAAGGACGTGGTAGCGTCCCTTGAACTCTCCGCTTCTCTCGACCGCTATCATGTCGAGCGGCTCCTCGACGACGCATATGGACGACCTGTCACGGTCGGCGCCCGTGCATATAGAGCACGGCGACTGTGATGCGAATGTGAAGCATTCTTCGCAAAGAATGACTTTGGTCCGCGTGTCTATTATCGCCTTTACGAGGTTGTCGGCGTTTTCCCTGGGGTATCTGAATATGTGAAAAGCGAGCCTGGTCGCGTTTTTCTCGCCGATCCCGGGAAGCTTCGAAAGCTCCCCGATAAGCCTCGCTATGGATTCTGGAATGCCGGTCGAGGACATAAGTTACAGGAGACCCGGGGGAAGCCCGAGGCCGCCGGCCATCTTGGCAACCTCTTCCTTCATTACGTCCTGTCCGCGGTTTAAGGCTTCATTCACCGCCGCGGTAACGAGGTCCTGGAGCATTTCTATATCGCTGTCGTTTACGATCTCGGGCTTGATCTTTATAGATATGACTTCGCCCTTGGCCTTGGCTACTACCGTTACCATCCCGCCGCCCGCGGTTGCCTCGACAGTCTTTTCACCGGCCTCGGCCTGGAGCTTTTCCATCTGCTCCTTCATCTTGCTGGCCTGCTTCATCAGGTTTTTTATATTTCCACCGCCGAATTTCATATCTCTACTCCTTTTCCCTTGGTTTTACGCTGACGACCCTGCCCCCCAGAATCGCTTCCGCCTCTTTTATGACCGGATCGTCGTGAATCTTTTTCTTCCTCTCTTCCCTGCTCGATTTGGCATTCTTTTTGGCGGGCTCGTCGGAGTGCGCTACCTCGACGATCTCTATGCCGGGGGTTTCCGTGAAGAATTCACCGAGATATTCCCTAAGCGAATCCTGGGATTCCTTCTTTCTGAAACGATCGGCGTAGACCGGGCTCTCGAAGACGAGTGTCAAAACTCCTCCGTCGAGCGTGATTTCCTTCGCCCGCACTATGGTCGTTCCCATGACGCCGTTTTTCGATTTAAGATATTTTATAAAGCCGTCCAGATTCGCCGAAGAGGGCTCCATCTTTCCCGCGGCGCGCTGTGGAGGCGCTTCTTTTACGGGCTCCGAAGGGGAGGGGGGCTGTGGTCTTCTCTCGGGAGCTCTCTCGTGCTCCACCCTGGGCGGAGCCTCGCGCCTCGGTGCTGGCTCTCCGGCGTATTGGGCCGTCTCACGGCGCGCGCCTGCAGTGGCGACAGTGGCCGCTCCGCCTGAAAGACCTTCGAGCCTCTTTATTATGCTTTCTATGGGTAT
>JAGVLR010000265.1 GCA_020054175.1 Candidatus Dadabacteria bacterium | reverse complement strand
TCGAGTTCAACCCCCTCCCACACAGGAACGAGTTCCTGGGCGAGATAAGGGGCGCAAAATTTTATAACGATTCCAAATCCACGAGCCCCGGGGCGACGCTCCGCGCGCTCGAAAGCCTCCCCGCTCCGATAATTCTGATCGCGGGCGGCAAGGACAAAGGCGTAAGCTACGACCCTCTCAGGGATTCCATACGGGAGAAGGTAAAACTCCTGGTTCTTTTCGGTGAATCGAAATTCAGAATGCAGGAAGATCTGGGAGAGGACGCCGACTCTGTGCTGGCGGACTCTCTCGAAGACGCCGTCAATAAAACCCTCGGAAGCCTTGCCCCCGGCGATACGGTTCTTTTCTCGCCCGCATGCTCAAGCTTCGATATGTTCAGCTCCTACGAAGAAAGAGGAAGGAGGTATAAGGACATTGTTACAAATATTTAATTCGGTGAAAGGTGGCAATTACGATATGGGGGTTATCCTCTCGGCCGCTTTCCTGGTAGCCGTGGGAGTCCTCATGGTTTACAGCACGAGCTCGATCTATTCGCTCGAGATGTACGGGAACGCCAATTATTTTCTCATAAGGCATTCCATATACCTCGGCATAGGCCTGATATCGATGCTCTTTCTAATGCATATCGATTACAGGTTTCTGAGAAAGTTCGTCTATCCGGCGTATTTCTTCGGGCTCCTGCTGCTGATAATAGTCCTCATACCAGGGGTAGGTAAGGAAGTCGGCGGCGCGCGGAGATGGCTCGACCTCGGGTTCTTCACGTTCCAGCCGTCGGAAGTCGCGAAGTATATACTCGTCTTTTACCTCGCACACTCGCTCACGAAAAAGAGAGACAAGCTCGATAATTTCGTAGTCGGCTTCGCCTCTCATGTCCTCGTCGCGGGAGTCTACGTGCTCCTCGTACTGCTCGAACCGGATTTCGGAAGCGCGACGATAATGATGACCGTTCTTTTCAGCATGCTTTTCATCGGCGACGTAAAGATGAGATACCTGGTGCCGGTCGGCGTCATATCAGGCATATTCCTCGTCATCGCCGTCATAACCAAGGGCTACAGGATGAACCGCGTTACGTCGTTCATGGACCCGTGGCAGGACCCGCTCGGCTCGGGCTACCAGGCGATACAGTCCTTCATAGCGTTCGCCCTCGGCGGCGTATACGGCACGGGGCTCGGCGACAGCTCGCAGAAGCTCTTCTTCCTGCCGCAGGCGCATACAGACTTCATATTCTCGATAATCGGCGAGGAGCTCGGCTTCATCGGGATAGCGCTCGTCATAGCGGGCTTCGCGGTCCTCTTCATAAGAAGCCTCAGGGTTTCTCTCCGCGCCCCCGACCTCTTCGGATGCTATCTCGTCTTCGGCTGCATACTCCTCATAGCGATCCAGGCGGGCATAAACATGGCCGTCGCCGTCGGGCTTTTCCCGACGAAGGGGCTGACGCTGCCGTTCATAAGCTACGGCGGCTCGTCCCTCATAGTTTGCCTTTCGGCAATAGGAATTATATTGAACGTCTCGCGCTCGGGTGCGAGATGAAGGTGATAATCGCCGGCGGCGGTACGGGAGGGCATATCTTCCCGGCGGTTTCCGTCGCCGAAGAGATTCTGGGGAGGGACAGCTCGAACGAAGTGCTTTTCGTCGGCACGAAGACAGGGCTCGAAAACGAAATTCTATCGAAAAGGGGCTACAGGATAGAGCACATAACCGCGCGGGGGATGAAGGGGAGTGGAATGATAAGGAGCGTGAAGGCGGCATTCGCGGCCATGAACGGCATATTCGATTCGATGTCGATTCTGAAATCCTTCAAACCCGACTTCGTCCTAGGCGTGGGCGGCTACGTATCCGGGCCGATGGTTCTTGCAGCGTCTTTACGCGGCGTGCCGACTGCTATTTGCGAGCAGAACGCATACCCTGGAATCGCGAACCGTATTCTCGGGAAATTCGTGAAAAAAGTCTTCACAACATTCGATGCCGCAGCGGCATTCTTTCCCAGTGGTAAGGTCGTCATGACAGGCAACCCAATACGAAAAGACATTCTCACAGAAAAGCCGGCCGGGGACAAGACCGGCGGGCTGACGATACTTATATTCGGCGGGAGCCAGGGGGCCCGGAGATTAAACGAGTCCGTACCCGAAGCGCTCTCGATGCTCGGAAGGAATGATATTGAAGTCATTCACCAGACAGGCGCGAAGGACGTCGAGTCCGTGAAAAATGCTTATGAAAATTACAGTATTCCTGCGCGCGTTATGCCGTTCATAGACGACATGGCGGGGAGCTACGCCGAGGCCGACTTCGTCATAGCGCGCTCCGGCGCGGGCACTGTCGCCGAGATAACGGCCCTCGGAAAACCCTCCCTCCTGATACCCTATCCGTTCGCAACGAACGATCACCAGATGGCCAATGCGAAGGCCCTCGAAAAAGCAGGCGCTGCGGTAGTCATGGCCGATAGAGAAGCCGAGCCAGGCAATCTCAGGGAGGCATTGACCAACGTGCTTCAGATAGACAAACTACATACGATGTCCCGGGCGGCGAAGGCTCTTGGAAGGCCCAAGGCGGCTTCCGAAATCGTCGACCGGATATATATGCTGACAGGAGTGAATTAGTGTACGGAAGAATTAAACGAATACATTTTGTGGGCATCGGCGGCATAGGAATGAGCGGCATAGCCGAAGTCCTCGTAAACATGGGATATACGATCACGGGCTCCGATATGAAGGAGTCCGCCACTGTAAATAGATTAAGGGAGGTCGGCGCCAGGGTGACCATAGGCCACAGCCCCGAAAACGTGGAAGGCGCGGGAGTTGTCGTCGTGTCGTCGGCTGTAAACGAGCGGAATCCGGAGGTTGTCGAAGCCAGGAGAGCGGGCATTCCCGTCATACCCAGGGCGCAGATGCTGGCCGAGCTGATGAGGCTGAGATACGGCATAGCTGTCGCCGGAAGCCACGGGAAGACAACGACGACGTCGATGGTTTCGGCCGTCCTTTCACACGGGGGATTGGACCCGACCATAGTAGTCGGCGGCAAGGTAAAAACCATGGGCACCAATGCCCGCCTGGGCAAGGGCAATTTTATGGTCGTCGAGGCCGACGAGAGCGACGGGTCGTTTCTCCTTCTTTCACCAGTGATTTCCGTTCTAACGAATATCGACGAGGAGCACCTCGACCATTACAAGACATTCTCGGGGCTCGAAAAGGCTTTTTCAGATTTCGTGAACAAGGTGCCGTTTTACGGGCTTTCCGTTTTGTGCACCGACTGCCCGAATGTTAAAAAAATAGCGGAATCCTTCGAGAAAAGAGCCGTTTCGTATGGATTTAATAAGGATGCGTCCCTCCGGGCGGAGAACGTGAAAATAGGCGGCTTCAGGACAGATTTCGATGTTATTCTGGACGGCTCGCCTTTAGGGAATATAAGCCTGAATGTCCCGGGCATGCACAACGCCCAGAACGCCCTCGCGGCAGTGGCGGTAGGCATGGAGCTAGGGATGACGTTCGAGCAGGTGAGGGAAGGTCTCTCGGAGTTCAGCGGCATAGACAGGCGGCTTCAAATAAAAGGAAAGGGCAGAGACGTGCTCGTGCTTGACGATTACGCCCATCATCCGAACGAGATAAGGGCGACTCTAAGTGCCGTAAAGGACTCCGGGCTCGGGAGAATCGTCGCAATATTCCAGCCACACAGGTATACGCGGACGAGGCTTCTCTTCGATGATTTCACACGCGCGCTTTTGAATACCGACGTTCTCTACTTACTCGATATCTACCCGGCTGGAGAGGAGCCCATAGAGGGCGTATCGTCAAAAGCGCTCTACGAATCGTTAAAAGAATCAGGGCATAAAAATGTTTTCTATTCCAATGGCAGCGGGGATGATATCGTCCCCACCGTGCTTAAAAGTGTGAAGCCCGGGGACGTCGTAATAACGCTGGGGGCCGGGAACGTATGGATGATCTCGGAAAGGATAGCAGAGGAAATAGGATGAGGGCATTCGAAACGAGTGCACAGCAAATGGGGTGCGAAGTCGAAAGACAGTACCCGATGAACAGGTACACCTCGCTCAGGGTGGGCGGCGCGGCGGAGCTCGTCGTCACGCCCAACTCGCTCGGCGAGCTGTGCGGGCTGCTCGACCTCCTTTCGGGCTCCGACATACCGTGGGTAGTGCTCGGCGCGGGCTCGAATACCGTCGTCTACGACGGCGGGATAAACGGCGTCGTCATATCCACGACCAGGCTCCGCAATATTGAGATAAGGGACGACGATACTGTCCATGCCGAAACAGGCGCTATTCTGGGAACGATACTCAATAAAACGATAAAGGCGGGGCTCACGGGATTCGAGTTCGCGGCCGGTATACCGGGAACCGTCGGCGGCGGCATATTCATGAACGCCGGCGCAAACGGCGGGGAGATAAAGGATTGTCTCAGCCGCGTTTGGGTGTGGCTCGATGGGCGAGAGATAGAGCTTAAAAGGGAAGAGCTCAGGTTCGACTACAGGAAGAGCTACCTTCCGCCCGGGAGCGTCATAACGAGAGCCGAGTTCGGCCTCAAGCCCGGCGACAGTGCCGTGATCGAAAAGAACGTGAAAGAATATCTCGAAAAGAGGAGCCGCACACAGCCGATTAAAATGTCGAATACCGGGTCAATATTCAAGAATCCGCCCGATATAGCGGCCGGAAGGCTCATAGAGGAGCTGGGGCTGAAAGGCTACGGCATCGGGGGGGCGCGCTTTTCCGAGCTCCATGCTAACTTCATAGTCAACGCCGGGGGCGCGACGGCGAGCGACGTGCTTTCGCTCATAGAAACGGCGAAAAAAGAGGCGCGCGAAAAGAGGGGAATAAATCTCGAAACGGAAGTCCGCATAATAGGGAAGAAATAACTTGGAAGAGAACACCGGGTTCGCCTGGAAAAAGATTATAATCGCGGTTTCCATAGTCGTGGTTCTGGCTGCGATAGCGGTGGCCTGCTACGCGACGCTCTACCTCGGCATGTTCACCGTCGAAGAGATAGTCGTCACGGGTAATAACCGTATCGACACGAAGGAGATAAAAAAGCGTTCCGGCATAAGGGAAGGCATAAGCAGCATATTTTTCTTCGAGAACGAGGTCGAGGAAGACATAAAGAAAAACCGCTGGATAAGCAAGGCCGAGGTCGTAAAGGAATTTCCTAAAAAAGTTCACATCAACATCGAAGAAGCGGAGGTCTTCTGCATAGTGCTCGGGGAAGAGGGCAAACCCCTCTACATGAGCCGCGAGGGGCAGATGCTCGACACCGGAAATTTCGACGTCGGGCTTGATTTTCCGGTCCTTATCGGCGAAGGTATAAAGGACCCGGAACTACTGAACGAGGCCCTCGATATCCTGGAATTATCTAAGAATAGCAGCACGCTGAAATGGAAGGATATATCGGAGGTTCACGTCGATTCCCTTTACGGAATAAACGTATTCACGAACGACAAGCTAAGAATTGAATTCGATAGAAACGGAATAGCCGAGAAGTGGGACAAGGTGGAGAGAATACTCAGGTATTCCGACACGCTCGGCCTGACGGAGTCGTATATCAATGTGAGCTCTGACTCGAAAGGGGTCGTGAATTTCAGACAGCCGGTAAAGAGTGCTGGAGCACAGGATGGGTAAGGATAGAGAAATTGTAGTGGGTCTCGACATTGGGACCACCAAAATCTGCGCAATAGTAGGCGAGACCAACCCCAAAACGGGAGAGGTCGAAGTAATAGGCGTCGGGACATATCCCTCCTACGGCCTCAAACGAGGCGTCGTAGTAAACATCGACAACACCATACAGTCCGTTAAGCATGCGGTCGAAGAAGCCGAGCACATGGCCGGCTGCGAGATAAGGACCGTTTTCGTCGGCATAGCCGGGGGCCATATAAAGGGCATAAGCGGCCACGGGATGATAACGATACGCGACCGCGAGGTCGCGAAAAGGGACATCGACAGGGTTATAGAGTCGGCAAACGCCGTCCTCATACCGGCCGACAGAGAAATAATTCATGTAATTCCGCAGGAATACATCATAGACGGCCAGAGCGGTATTAAAGATCCCATAGGCATATACGGCATAAAGCTCGAAACCAGGGTCCACATAGTAACCGGGCAGGTAACGGCAGCCCAGAACCTCGTAAAATGCATACACGGCGCGGGGATGGACGTCGCCGACGTCGTTTTGGAGCAGCTCGCATCCAGCCAGGCTGTCCTCACGGAGGACGAGAAGGAGATAGGCGTCGTTCTCATCGACTGCGGTGGAGGAACGACCGACATCGCGATATTCATCGGCGGCAGCATAAGGTACACGGAGAACGTGACCCTCGGCGGCGACAATATCGACAGGGACATAGCTCTCGGACTTTCGACGCCGCTGGCCGAGGCCCGGAGGATAAAGGAGAAATACGGCACGGCGATTTCCGATATGGTTTCTCCGGACGAAATGATAGAGGTGCCGAGCGTCGGCGGGAAGCATTTCAGAAAGATTTCGCGGAAGGACCTCGCGATGGTCATCGAGCCGAGGATGGAAGAGATATTCTCGCTCGTAAAAAGGGAGATAAAAAAGTCGGGCCTCGAAGATATGACGCCGGCCGGTGTGGTTATCACGGGCGGAAGCGTCATCATGAACGGCACCGTCGAGCTTGCCGAGATGATACTCGAGATGCCAGTCAGGATGGGCATTCCGACGGACGTCGGCGGGCTCACGGACATCATCGCCAACCCCGTTTATTCGACGGGCGTAGGGCTCGTCATGTACGGCGTCGAGTACAAGGGAGACAAGAAACTCCGCATACGGGACGAGAATGTTTTCAAAAAAATATTTGATAGTATGAAAAACTGGTTTCAGGAGTTTTTTTAGGTTAAAATGGATTAACGCAGCACGAGGAGGGTTCCCATATATGGCAAATTTCGAGCTTGAAGATACAGGCTTAGAACAAAAAGCAAGAATAAAAGTAATAGGCGCCGGCGGGGCCGGCGGTAATGCAGTAAACGCCATGATAGAAAGGGGTCTTCAGGGCGTCGAATTCATAGTAGCCAACACAGACTCTCAGGACTTAAGGAAATCCCTCGCACATACCAAGATTCAGATAGGCAACAGAACGACCAAGGGCCTGGGCTCGGGCGGCAACCCCAACCTCGGGCGAGAGGCTGCTCTCGAAGACCAGATTAAAATTGCCGAAGCGCTTGATGGCGCGGACATGGTTTTCATAACCGCGGGCATGGGCGGCGGCACCGGCACAGGGGCGTCCCCCATAATCGCACAGGCTTCAAGGGATGTCGGCGCACTCACAGTGGGCGTCGTGACGAAGCCATTCGGATTCGAAGGCCCGAAGAGAAACAGGCAGGCACTCGAAGGAATAGGAAACCTCGAAAAGGAAGTAGACACCCTCATAGTCATACCGAACGACAGGCTAACCGAAGTGCACAAGATATCGATACTCGATGCCTTCACCCGCGCCGACGAAGTGCTTCACCAGGCAGTTCGCGGCATTTCCGATATCATCACCGGCACGGGTTACATTAACGTCGACTTCGCCGACGTGAAGAGCATCATGGGCGAGAACGGCGGAAAGGCCCTCATGGGCACCGGCTTCGCCGAAGGCAGCAACAGGGCCATAGAGGCGGCCGAAGCGGCCATAACGAGCCCGCTCCTGGAAGATATCTCGATAGACGGGGCGACGGGCATACTGCTCAACGTAACCGCCTCTCCCGACTTCGGAATCGAAGAGCTCAACGAGGCCTGCAACTACATAAAAGACAGGGCCGGCGAGGATGTGAACCTCATATTCGGTCTCGTAATCAACCACGACTTCAAGGAATCCGTCCAGCTGACCGTCATCGCAACCGGCATCCAGAGCACTGCGAAAACTGCCCAGAGATTCGGCCAAATCGTCACCAAGATACCGACCGACATCGGGGACGACGAGTTCGAAATCCCGGCGTTTATCAGAAGGCGCGGAATCAAGGAAGGACAGTAAAGGCCCGACAGGATAAAGGTTTTCCCGTTTGAGCGTCGAAACGCTGCGGGGGGTGGAAGCTATTATGCACCCCCTGGCGGCAAATTACACACGAGTTATTTCAGACTGAGAATCCGCAAAAGTTGTAACTTTTATTCGATGACCGGAGCGTGGTCATAGGAACCCGTCTGACCTGGTATGGATGGCTCCAAAGATAGTTTTAACCTTGGAGCGTCGCTCCAGAGGCTCTCAATGTCGTAGAATTTCCGGTAGGGTTCGTAGAAGACATGAACCACGACGTCGGCCGAATCC
>JAGVLR010000127.1 GCA_020054175.1 Candidatus Dadabacteria bacterium | reverse complement strand
GACGAGGTGAACAGGCCGCTCGCGGAAATATTGAGAGAGGCGGAGAACCTCGTCGGCAAGGGCGTCCGTGAGATCACGTTCGTCGGGCAGACGGTTAATTCGTGGAAGGAGAACGGGCACAAGTTCGGAGACCTCATCAGGGCCGCATCCGACATAGACGGCCTCGAAAGGATAAGGTTTACGACCTCCTACCCGAGGGACATAACGAAAAAGATGATCGACGCGATGAGGGACGTGGATAAGGTCTGCCGGCACATACACCTTCCGGTGCAGTCCGGCTCGGACAGGGTCCTCGCCCTCATGAAAAGGACTTACACGAGGGAATGGTTTTCGGATACCGTGAAGCGCCTTAAGGACGCCGTTCCGGACCTGGCGATATCGACGGATATTATAGTGGGATACCCGGGCGAGACCGACCGCGACTTCGAGGATACTATGGACCTCATGAGAGAGGTGGAGTTCGAGAGCTCGTTCTCGTTCAAGTTTTCTCCCCGCCCGGGCACCTCGGCGGCGGAGCTGCCGAAAGAGGAGACGATACCGGACGAAATCGCCGGGGCGAGGCTCACCGAGCTCCAGGCGTTTCAGAGGGACGTCACACTGAGAAAGAACGCCGAAAGGGTTGGAAAGACGGAGGAAGTGCTCGTCGAAGGCATAAGCAAAAACGACCCTGAATCCGTCAGCGGGAGGACGAGCCACAACAGGATAGCCCACTTCAGGGGACCGGCCTCTCTCGTCGGGAGCGTAGTCAGAGTTAAGATCAGCGAGGGGTTTTCCAATTCCATTCGGGGGGAACTATCGGTATAATTTATAGAGGAGGCGCCGAATGTTTCTTCTGATGAAGGTATCAGGGATAGCCCTAGACCCGTTTACAAACACACCTATAGTCATCCTCAAGGACACCAATAACGAAAGGACCCTTCCGATATGGATAGGCTTCATGGAGGCGAGCTCCATAGCGATGGAGCTTGAAAAGACCCCGCGAATAAGGCCTATCACTCACGATCTTGTTAAGAATCTACTGGAAAAGCTGAAGTTCGCCGTGACCAAGATAGAGGTGACCGACCTCAGGGACGACACTTTTTACGCGAGGATTTATCTCAAGAGAGACGCCGAAGAATATTCGCTCGATTCGCGGCCGAGCGATGCGATCGCCATAGCCCTCAGAACCGATTCCCCTATTTTCGTTAACGAGGAAGTCATCGAGAAGTCGAAGAAGATCGAGATAGACGAAGACAAGGAAAAGCTTAACGAGCTTTTAGAAAAGATCCCCGAAGGAGACTTCGGGAAGTATAAGATGTGATCCGATTTTTTACCCGCCTGTTTTATAAATCAGCGCTTAAAGCTCGCTCGCTTCGTCGACAAGGGATTCGACTTCTCCATCGTCGTCGTCGAGCTCGTGCTTGGCCAGCCTGTAACGAAGGGACCGGAGCGTTATTCCGAGGAGCCTGGCGGCTTCGGTTTTGTTGCCGTTCGTCGTCCGGAGGGCCTTTTCTATCATTTTCTTTTCGACGTCGCCGAGAAGAGTGTCGAGGCTCGAATTGGAGGCGAAGCTCGTATCGAGGTCGAGGTAGTCTTTCCCCGTGACGAGCTGGGGGAGGGTTTCCTGCCTGATGACGTTGGAGGATTCGAGCGCGACGCAGCGCGCTATGATATTTTCGAGCTCGCGGACGTTGCCCGGGTAGTGGTAGTTTTCGAGGACTTCGAGCGCCTTGGGCGATATGCCTCTTATATCTTTCCCCATATCGACCGAGTATTTGTTTATGAAATGTATTGCCAGCGGGGAAACGTCTATCCTTCTTTCCCTGAGCGCCGGCAGCACTATTTTTATCACGTTGAGGCGGTAGAACAGATCTTCCCTGAACCTTCCGCCCGTTACCTCTTCTTCGAGCTTTTTATTGGTGGCGGCGATTATCCTGACGTCGACAGTTACGGCGTCGGTGCCTCCGAGCGGCCGTACTTTTTTGTCTTCGAGGACGCGGAGAAGCTTTACCTGGAGATGAAGCGGGAGGTCACCTATTTCGTCGAGGAATATCGTTCCGGTATGCGCCTCTTCGAAGAGGCCTTTCTTGTCCCTGAGGGCGCCTGTGAACGCGCCTTTCTTGTATCCGAAGAGCTCGCTCTCCATGAGGGCCTCGGGAATGGCGCCGCAGTTTACGGGCACGAAGGGCCTGTCGTGGCGGGAGCCGCTGTAGTGAACCGCTCTTGCGACGAGCTCCTTGCCCGTTCCGCTTTCGCCCGTTATGAGGACGCTGACGTTGAGCTCGGCGACCCTCTTTATAAGCTCGAAGACCTTGACTATGGCGGGGCTCCTGCCGATTATGTTGCCGAAGCCGTACTGGGTTTCGAGCTCTTTACGGAGCCGCGTGTTCTCGCGCTCGAGCTTTTTCTTGTCGAGGGCCTTTTTTATGACGAGCTTTATCTCGTCTATCTTGAAAGGCTTGGTGATGTAATCGTAGGCGCCCAGCTTCATCGCCTCGATGGCGGTTTCGTGGGAGGCGTAGGCAGTGACCATTATGACTGTCGTGTCGGGACTCTTCTCGCTGACTTTCTTCAGAACCTCGATGCCGTTCAGTATGGGCATCTGGATGTCGACTATGGCGAGGTCGAAAAGGCTCTCTTCAATTTTGTCTATGGCTTCGGGACCGTCGGCAGCAGTATCGACGTCGTAACCGTCCTTCTGGAGCATGATTTCGAGAAATTCGCGCATACCCGGTTCGTCGTCGACGACCAGGATTCTGCTCTCATTCTGCGCCATTTAAAACCTCCGGTTCAGGGTCAATGGATAACATCAGCAGGCACCTCTTCAAAACGGGGCAAAGTGATAACAAAAGTAGCCCCTTTTCCCTGGGAGCTTACTACGTTTATCTTTCCATTATAACCTTCTATAACCTTTTGTACAATTGCCAGACCGAGCCCGGTGCCGACTTCTTTTGTCGTGAAAAAAGGATCGAAAATTCTGGATATCAAGCGTTCGTCTATGCCCTTCCCTTCGTCCGTGATTTCGACCACCACGCTCTGGTCTTCGATGCGGGATTTGATTACGATAACGCCGCCCACGGGCATGGCGTCGACGGAGTTCGAAAGGAGGTTCCAGAGCGCCTGTTTGAGCTTGTAGGAGTCGGCCTGGACGTAGATACCCGTCTGGACCTTGTTTACCACCTCGATGTTGCTCCGTCTTATGGTCTTGACGAAGGATTCGGCGGTGTCGGCGACTATGAGTCCGAGATCGACGGAGGTCGTGAGCCGTTGTATCGGCATGGTAAGGATGAGAAAGTCCTCGACGAGGAGGTTGAGCCTTTCAACTTCCTGCGTGGCCATCCGCGAAAGGCGGAGATTTTCTTCAGTGGGCTTTACGTCGGCGCTGAGTATTTCGACCGCGCCGCTTATGGCCGAGAGGGGGTTTCGGAGCTCGTGTGCGAGGCCCGCGGCGAGCTGGCCTAGAAGGGCCATTTTCTCGGATGTTCTGAGCCTGTCTTCGAGCTCTTTTACTTCTGTCAGGTCCTGGAAGATTATGATGTAGCCCTGCGTGCGGCCCTCGGGGTCTTTGAGGTCTGACGAGGAGAAGCCGAGAGTGAGCTTGCCGCCGTTGGGAGTCGTGTAGAGCATCTGCTCCCTCTTCCTCGCCATGAGGTCTTCGAAATAGAGACCTGACATATAGTCGCCGAGATTTTTTCCGTAAATCTCGCTCTCGCTGCCTATGTTCAGTATTTCGAGCCCCGTTTTGTTGACGGAGATGATTTTACCCTGGAGGTCGAGGGTTATAACGCCGCTCGTAAGGCTCTGGAGTATGTATTCGTGAAGGTTCCGGAGCATCTCGAGGCTGCGCTCGCTTTCGCCCAGCTCCCTTCCGGCGGCGCTGAAGCGCTCGGACAGATAGCCGGCGAGTATGGCTATCAGGAGAAAGCCGGTGAGGTGAAAATAGGTCGAGACGAGCCCCACCTCGCCCCATATCGTGAGCGAGTCCCAGAAGGTATGTCCGGCCTGGGGAGGCATATCGAGGCGTATCTTCGCAAATACTATTAGAATGTAGATTATCCCCGACGCGAGGGCCGTGATGTAGCTGGCCATCTTGTTAAGGAGTATGCTCGAATAAATTATTATGAGGACGTAGAGGAATATGAACGGGCTCGTCCTGCCGCCGGTGACGTAAACGACCACAGACGCGAGAGCCATGTCGAACACTATCTGCGTTACCTTGAAGAACCCCTGGTAGCGCGAAAAAAGCGGCTGGAAGATAAGATAGACGAGGCTCAGGAAATAAATGGCCGCCACGACGACGGCGAGGTAAAACGCCTCCTGCCTCGCCCCCTTGCCGTAGTAAATCGCAGCCCCGGAACCGAGGAGTATCGTGGTCACTATGACCCTTAGAACGACCGCGCTTTTAAGCCCGGCTTCCGGGCCCTGAAGTACTCTCATGTTTACTCCGACACCTTTACCACGGACGGCCGGAAACCGGGAAACGCCGCCCGTATACTGTTAACAGTTTTCATTCGATGCATGATCCGCCCTGCCCGGAAAACGGTGCGATCATCCAGCCATCGCCGATATAAGCTTGAACATCGGCAGGTACATGGAAACGACTATGACGCCGACGGTGGCGCCGAGGAAAGTTATCATAAGGGGCTCGAGCGCCGAAAGCAGGGACGCGACGGCGATATCAACCTCCTCCTCGTAAAAATCGGCGATTTTGTTCAGCATGTCTTCGAGGGCGCCCGTCTGCTCGCCGACCGAAATCATCTGAACCACCATAGGCGGGAAAAGCTTCGGACGAGCCATGAGAGGCTCGGCGAGTGTCTGGCCCTCGCTGATTGCCTTTCTGGCATCCATTATGGCCTCTTCGGTAATGATGTTCCCCGAGGCCTTCGCCGTTATCTCGAGGCCGTCGAGTATCGCGATACCGCCGGCCGTAAGCGTGGCGAGGGT
>JAGVLR010000212.1 GCA_020054175.1 Candidatus Dadabacteria bacterium | reverse complement strand
ACGACGTCCGACCTCTCGGCGACCTCGCGCGGAGAGGCGAGCCATTCGGCTCCTTCTTTCAAGAGATGTGAGGCCTTCTTCTTCGTTCTGTTGTAAACAGAAACTTCGTAGCCGGCCTTCAGGAGATGCAAGCACATCGACGAGCCCATGACGCCCGTCCCTATCCATCCGATCCTGGTTCCCGCCTTCCCGGGTTCGACAGCTTTCATATAAACGCCTCCTCAGGCAACTCATAATATAGTTGTGGCGGCCCCGTGTAAAGCGAATGGCTACGCAATGCTGCTATCGGCGCCCGGTCCTTCCTTTTCTTCTCTTGTGCCACGAAATGTACACGGCGCTCAGGAGGAAGAAGACGAGAAGGTATGGCATGAGAAACGCCACAGGCTTTGCGTGTGGAAAGTTGAGCTGCGCTATCACGAGCGCAAAGCCCGGGTTTCTACCCGCGGCTTCGAGGGCGAGCGCGGTCTTTTCCTCGAATACGTCCGGGGCCGAGAAATGCCCGGCCGCCAGCGCGAGCGCAATAAAAAGAGCGACGGCCGCATAGGAGCGAAAGTCCATCTCGAAAAGGAACCTGTATGTCATCGCGAAAAGCACGACCACGACTATAATCAGCAGCAGTCCGCAAACCCTGGTCAATGGGCGCGAGAGCCTGTCGGCTGTCCTCGGATACTTCTTCCGGACGAAAAGCCCGAGTCCGACGGGAAGCAGTATCATCGTGAATGCGAGCTTCGCGATCTGCAGCGGGTCTATTCTCGCCTCGAATCCGATGGACGCCGCCATTATGGCGAGCGTCGCAGGGGTAGCCGCAATGGACAGAAACGCGAGGATGAGATGGAGGCTCCCTATGAATTCGAGCCTGCCCGCGGCCTTGGACGCCCTCGTCAGCATGAGAGGCGCGGCGGGCGAAGACGCCATTATCGCAATCCCCACGGCCGCGCCGTGAACCGGCTGAATCAAATACACCACAACCAGAGCGGTCAAAGGGACGAATACGAGAACGGCGAGAAGCGATTTCAGGAGAAGGGAAAACCGTCCCCTGAAAAACATGAGATGCCCCGGCGCCATATTCAGCCCGGAGGAAAACATGAGGCCGGTAACCGCAACCGATGTCCAAATCTTGACGATAGATTTAAGAAGCTCGGGGTCCATCATGCATCCATTTCAATCATTCTAGTCCGCCGATATGGCAAGCGCAACGGACGGCGCGTTATTGGAATCGGTTTTCACCGTGAGAGCTTCCGGTAGAAAATCCTTTTGGCCGCCTCGGCCGTGACGACATAAACCGCGACGATGATTCCTATCGCGGCGAGAAGCGTCCAGGGGAGAGGCCTGAAACCGAAAATGCCCGCGAGCGGCGAGAATGGCATATATACTGCCGCGCAAATCACGAGCAATATTGATATTGCGAGATACTTCCCCGGTCTGCTCCTTATAAACGGCCTCCGCGTCCTTACGACGAGTATCACGAGCGCCGCCGATACGACGCTCTCTACGAACCAGCCGGTTCTGAACTCCTCGATCGGCGCGTTGAACAGGAAGAGAAGAACCCCGAACGTAACGTAGTCGAAAACCGAGCTTATGACGCCGAATATCGCCATGAAATTCCTTATGAACTTTATGTCCCACTTCCTCGGTTTCATCACCATCTCGTCGTCCACGCTGTCGCCGGCGATGGTCATTTCAGGTATGTCGGTCATGAGGTTCGTGAGGAGAATCTGCTTCGGGAGGAGCGGAAGGAACGTGAGAAAGAACGAAGCCCCGGCCACGCTGAACATGTTGCCGAAGTTGGCGCTCGTGGCCATGAACACATACTTCAGCGTGTTGGCGAACGTCACCCTCCCCTCTCTCACCCCGCTGACGAGCACGCCCAAGTCCTTCTTCAGGAGGACGATATCGGCGGCCTGCCTCGCGACGTCAGCCGCGCTGTCGACGGATATGCCGACGTCCGCGGCGTGGAGCGCGGTGGCGTCGTTAATACCGTCGCCGATATAGCCGACAACGTTCCCGGCTTTCTTGAGAGCGAGCACTATCCGCTCCTTCTGCGCGGGCTCGATTTCGGCGAAGATATCGCACCTCGCGGCCACGGCAAGTATGGAGTCGCCGGTGAGCCCGGCTATCTCTCCGCCGGTGACTACTTCGGATTCACGCATCCCTACTTTTTCACCTATAAAACGAGCGACGTCGCGGTTGTCGCCCGTTATGACTTTGAGCGATATGCCGAGGCGTCCGAGCTCGGCTATAGTCTCCTCAACGTCCTCCTTCGGCGGGTCGTAAAGTGCGACGAACCCGAGAAAGGTCATTCCGGTTTCGTCGGACTTGTCTATGCGGCCGCCCCCGATCCCGGTCCTGTACGCGACTCCTATCGTACGCAGGCCCTGCGACGACAGATCCTTATAGCGCCCTTCTACATCGCTCCTCAGGCTTTCAAAATCGGCTGTCTCTCCCGACGGCAATTCCACCTTCGAGCAGACAGACAGCACGTTCGCAAGCGCGCCCTTGGTAATCATCACTGTTTCACCGCCGCCGGATACGAGAACGCTCAGCATACGGCGGCCGAAGTCGTACGGCACCTCGTCGAGCTTCGTATATGTGGACGCATCCAGCCCGGAGCAGCCCCTGATCGCATCGTCGAGCGGATTCGTAAAGCCTGTCTCGAAGCACGCGTTCAGATAAGCGTAGAGCAGCACCCTTTCGCTCTTCTCCCCGAGCACGTTAAGGGAGGAATGAACTTCGATAACGCCCCTCGTCAACGTCCCCGTTTTATCCGAGCAGAGGACGTTCATGCTGCCGAAGTTTTCGATCGAGCTCAGCCTCTTTACGATGACGCTGCTCCGCGCCATGCGCTTGGCGCCCCTCGCGAGGTTCACGCTTATCACGGCGGGCAGGAGCTGCGGGGTGAGGCCGACAGCAATAGCCATCGAGAACAGGAACGACTCCAGCACGGGCCTGTCGAAATAGACATTCACAGCGAACACGGCCAACACGAGAAGGAGCGTCGTCTCCATGAGCAGATAGCCGAACTTCCTTATCCCGTGCTGAAACTCCGTCTCCGGCGGCCCGAGCTTGAGCCTTTCGGATATCTCGCCGAAGACAGTCGCCCTTCCGGTGCGTACGACCAGCGCGCGGGCCGTACCGCTCACGACGGATGTGCCCATAAAGAGGCTGTTCACCCTTCCGGCAAGTGGAGTCTCTGCCGGGAGTGTGCATACTGACTTTTCGACCGGGTAATTTTCGCCCGTCAACGCGGCTTCGCTTACGAAGAGGTCCCTCGATTCGAGTATACGGCAATCGCCCGGAACGACGCCGCCTGCCGAGAGCAAAACGACGTCCCCAGGTACGACGCCGGCGATAGGGACCTCGGCAATCCTGCCGTCCCGCAGCACCCGGGCGTTGACCCTCACCATGGAGAGGAGCTTCTCGACCGCACCGGCGGCCCCGTATTCCTGCCAGAATCCGAGTATGCCGCTCAGGAGCAGAATGGCGAGTATTATGAGCGCGTCCGTCACGCCGCTGAGGAAGGCAGACAGCACGGCTGCGGCGAGGAGAATAATTATTATGGGGTTATTGAACTGTGATAGGAAAAGCGGGAGCCAGCCGGGAGTTTTGAAACCCTTTCGCTCCCCGGCCTCGGCGTTTTTCAGATAGCGCTCGGCCTCTTCGGACGAAAGGCCTTCGTCCGAGGTACCAAGCCCGGAGATGATATCTCCTTCACCCGCCGCCCAGAAATCCTTAAGGCGGCCGCCTTCGCCGAACGAATCTCCTTTCATACCCAGCCTTCACCTGCCCCCGGCGGCCTAAAGGAACAATAAATACACTATTTATTGTATATGGGGCAACCCGGGATTTCATCCCGCGCAGGCAAAATCCCCGGACCTGAAAGGATTAAGACGGACGCGAGCGGAATGGAATCAGCCGCTTCAGGATTAAAAGCAGCACGTCCGCCCGAAAGAGCATCGAAAGGAAGAACCGTAAATCGCGCGGCTCGACGGATATCCTCACCACCCATACCCCTATGTCGGCGTCGAACACGACGCTCTCGCCCTCGACCGAGGCGCCGGTTATAGACACCTCAAGCTCGTCCGCGGGACTTGTAACCTTCATCCCTCGCCTCCCTGCATGCCAGGTATCTGAATATGCCCAGAGCCGCTTCCTCGCCCGAGCGGACACAGTCCGGTATTCCGGCTCCCCCGTACGCATTTCCAGCGAGACGGAGCGACGGGAATCTCCCGGCGCGCTCCATTATCCCCGCGACGATCCCGCCATGGCCGACGGCATAATGCGGCGTCGATTCCGGGTTCCTGCTGATCCTGCTGAAAAGCGGAGCCGACTTTATGCCCAGGATCGGCGATAGCGCCCCGTGCGCCATTTCGACGAGCCGGCCGTCGTCTTCCCCGCAGATGCCGGGATTCTGCGCGCCTCCCGCGACGACGCGGAGGAGGGCGGTATCGTCTGAACTCCGGCCCCTGAATTTCACGCTGCTGAACGTGCACGAGAGAACGGGCAGCCGTTCCGATAAAGGGGCAAGGAATCCGGAGCCGTCCAGGGGATGGGCGATTTCGTTCCTTCGGTACGCGAGGTTGATCACGGTGTTCGAAACGTACTTTATTCTCGAGAGGCCGAGCGAAAGCTCGAGGTCGAGGCTCCCGGTGACGAGCGAAGCCTCCGGCGCTGGGAGCGCCAGTATGACGGCGTCGCCGTCTATCGGCCTGTCTCCGCCGAGATATACCCTGAAGCCGTCGCGCGTGGCGTCGATCCTTTTCACCTTGCTTCGGAGCCTCACAGCACCGTCCGGCAGACGAGTGTGGAGCGTATTTACGAGTGTCTCCATGCCCCTGTCGAAAGCGGCGAACCTGCCGCCGTCTCCCTTCTCGACCCTGGGGGCCCCGCCGGAAGCTCCGTTCTTCCTCATCCCCCGCGTCACGCTGCCATATTCCTCCTCCATTTTTACGAGGTGGGGCAGAACAGTACGAACGCTCAGTGTTTCCGGATCGCCCGCGTATATGCCCGCCAGGAGCGGCTGCGCCAGTCGCTCGTAGACCTCCCGGCCAAACCTGCGTCTCATGAATGAGGCAGCACTCTCGTCCCCGAGGGAGGCGTTTCCCGGAATGAACGCTTCGAGCGACATCCTGATCTTGCCCCCGATCGAAAGAATGGGCGAGCCGAAGAGCTCTCCGATGCGCGCGGGCCCGGGAAAGAGCCCCGACGGAAACGGCACGAGCCTTCCGCCCTTTAAAACAAATGTTCTTTCGGCCTCCTTGTTCATCCCGATAATGGCCGGCCCGAGTCCGACGCGCTTCGAAAGCCCGATGGCTTCGGGTTTGGCCCTCAGGAAAGAGTCGGGACCTTCCTCCGCTATAAAGCCGTCGGATTCCCTCGTCGAAATGACGCCGCCGGCCCTGTCCTTCCCTTCGAGGACAGTAACGTCCAGCGGAAAGCCGTGCTCCACGCCGAGCTCCAAAAGTCTGTGAGCCGCGCTGAGCCCGGTTATTCCCGCTCCTATAACTATAATCCTTGGCAAGGTCCTTCCGAAACGAAGAGGTTTATTGTTCATCGGAATAGCGCGCTCCAAAAGAGCCGCATCGATAGATATAGAGCAATAACGATGCCGGATTATTCTCGTTTATTTCCGGTGGAGACGGATGAGCAGCCGTGTAAGGTGTCAGAAAGTCTTACGCATTCGGCGGGCGTTTCCAGCCTCAGGCGTGACGTGACGTGCCGGCCGGATTTTTCCCCGGTTCGTAACCTCCGCATATGCACCGATAAATACGGACATATTCGTCCATGGCCCCTGTGGCGGCCATGATGGCATGGGATTTGCACCTGATCCATACAGCTTCGGAGCGAGGAGGCCGCGCCTTGAGAAATATGACGGACATGGATTTTTCCCGCACCCCGTTCATAGTCATTTGGGAAGTTACGCAGTCTTGCGATCTCGCCTGCCTCCACTGCAGGGCGAACGCGCGAACCTGCCGAGACCACTTCGAGCTCACAACGCGTCAGGGTTATGACCTGATGGACGACATAGCGTCCTTCGGATCGCCGCTACTGGTTCTCACGGGAGGCGACCCGCTCAAAAGGGAAGACCTTTACGACCTCATCACATACAGCGTCGCAAAAGGTCTTCGGACGTCCGTATCCCCGAGCGTTACCCCGCTTCTCACAAACGAGTCGATACGGAAGCTCGGTGAAGCGGGCATATCGAGAATAGCCGTGAGCCTCGACGGCTCGACAGCCGGGATTCACGATTCTTTCAGAGGCGTAAGGGGCAGTTATGCGAGGACGCTGGAGGTGCTGTCCGAGTGCGGGAAGGAGGGCATCCCGATCCAGGTAAACACGACGGTGACGAGGTATAACATCCGCGACTTCGAGAACATAGCCAATCTCATAGCGGGCTTCGGCCCTGTCCTCTGGAGCGTGTTCTTCCTCGTCCCGACAGGACGTGGAAAAGTCGAAGACACGATAAGCCCGGAGGAATACGAATCCGTTTTCGAAAAAATGTACGAGTTATCCAAGGTAATGCCCTACGACATAAAATCCACGGAAGCGCCGCATTACAGAAGATACGCGGCGCAGGCGAGGGCGAGGGAAAAGAGGAGCGGCATATGTCCGCTTGAAGCCGCTGCGGGAACCCTGCGGGATACGATAGGCAGGGCGCCACGGGGCATAAACGACGGCAAGGGGTTCGTTTTCATCTCACACAGGGGTGAGGTCTACCCGAGCGGGTTTCTCCCGCTGTCGGGAGGTAACGTAAAGAACGAGAGCATCGTCTCCATTTACAGAACCTCGCCGCTTTTCACACGTATAAGGGACTACGACATGCTCAAGGGCAAATGCTGCGTGTGCGAGTTCAGGAATATCTGCGGGGGCTCGAGGGCGCGGGCTTACGCCGTGACCGGGGATTATATGGAGTCAGAGCCCTACTGCGTTTACATGCCCGTCAAATATATTCCGGCGGAATCCAATGAAGAAAAGACCCGGTCGCTCGGAATATAACTCCTGCCGGTCGTGCAGCCTGAGGGCAGGCACGATCTTCTCGGGTCTAGACGACGAGGGCGCTCTCGAGCTCGAGAACATGCTCCGTCGGCTCACTTATACAGAGGGCTTCGTCCTCTTCCTCAAGGGCGAAAAACCGCGCGGCGTTTCATCTCGGGAAAATGAGCCTTGAAATGAAAGATACGGTCATAGGATTTCTTCGCGGACACAATACCATGAGCCTCGCGACTTCGAGGGACAACCGGCCTTATGCGGCGGCCCTGTTCTATGCGAGTGACGGGCTGATTTTGTACTTCCTCTCGAGCCCTCGCTCGGAGCACTCGCTCAACATATCGCTCAACCCCGGCGTCGCCGCCACGATAAACGCGGAGTATTCCGACTGGAAGGACATCCGCGGGCTACGGATAATCGGGAAAGCCCGCATGATGCGCGAAGAAGAAGCGGGGCCGGCGAGAGCTGCTTTCGAGAATAAATACCCCTTCCTCGCCGGGCTTCTCGAAAGCAGAGAAACGCGCCCCGGCCTCGGGGACTTCGCCTTCTTCAAGATCACCCCAGAGACGATAAGGCTTATAGATAACAGGGTCTATTTCGGATTCAGGACTGAAATGACAGTATAATCGCGCCCATCACATTCGCGCTTTAAACCGGGCTTTCGATAAGGCGCCGCTTTAGCGTGGCCGGGTTCAGTTATATCTCAGGAGCGGCAGCCCGAGATCGCGTATCATCCTGATATCCTTCTCCATGGGATCGCCCTTCGTCGTGAGGTAGTTCCCGGAGATGAGCGCGTTCGCCCCCGCGAAAAGCGCCCAGGGCTGGTATTCCCCGAGCACCGCCTCCCTTCCTCCCGCGCATAGGAGAATGCTCTTCGGAAGTATTATCCTGAAGAGTGAGATGGTTTTGACAGCCTCGAAAGGATGGAGCGTCTCCATTCCGCCGAGCCCTGTGCCCGGCCTCGGATTCAGGAAGTTAAGCGGCACGACTTCGGGGTCGAGGCCCTTCAGCTCGTAGGCAAGACTGAGCCTGTCCTCGGCCGTTTCCCCGAGGCCGATTATCCCGCCGCAGCAGAGCCCTATACCGTTCTCCTTCACGAGGCGCGCCGTGCCGATGCGGTCTTCGTAGGCGTGCGTGGTGCATACTCTGGGGAAGAAGCTCCGGGAGGTTTCGAGGTTGTGGTTGTAGCGTCTCACTCCGGCGGCGGAAAGGCGCATCGCCTGCTCTTCGGTCAGTATGCCGAGAGAGCAGCCGATGCTCATACCAGTATGCTCGCCGATGAGGCGGACAGACTCCAGCACCCTCTCGAATACATGCCCGTTGGGGCCTCTCCCGCTTATCACGATGCAGAACTCGGAAGCCCCTCCGGCTTCGGCCCTCTTCGCCGATTCCAGGATCTCTCGGGGCTCGATCACAGTGCGCGGCGGAACGGGGGACTTGCTGTAGATCGACTGCGCGCAGAAGCTGCAGTCCTCGGGGCACGCGCCTGTCCTCCCGCTGGTTATGCTGCAGAGATACACCCCTCTTTCGTGGTGCATGGACGTGACTGCGTTTGAAAGGGACATCAGAGCCGGCAGGCCGCCGAAATCAGTAAGGGCGAGAGCCATCGCGTCGTCGGGAGTTATCTCTTCACCTCTCCCGATAACATTTTCCCTAACGCGCTCGATTATATTCTCGCCCATCGGCAAACCCTCCGGTCAGTCGTTTTGGGGAGAAAAAAATGATGCGTCCCCGAGAGGATTCGAACCTCTGGCCTTAGGATTAGGAATCCTACGCTCTATCCTACTGAGCTACGGGGACGGGTTAATTCCGGTTTGGAACAATAATATCTATAACAGACTTTATTCTCTACATCAATAGAAGGGCGGAAATCCGGGGGTAAGTATAACGGTGGCTCTGCTTCGGCCAAACCGCGCCGATTCTAGCGGACCATGTCGCGCCAGTATACTCTGGCGCCTGACCGGCGTTCAAGTCTATTCTCAGGGCGTCGTGTGCGCTACGGCGCTAGAGAAAACCACGGCGAATAAAGGGTAGTCTTCTCCTTACCCATGCCGAATTCTATCCAGCACGACAGCTACGATGCGGTCGCATCTACGGCCCGCGAAGGCGAACGCATCGGACGAGGCGCTTCCGATACGGGAATAGAGCTCCTCGCGAAGAAGGGCCTTTGCTCTGAAGAGCCGCACCTTCACGGCCTCCTCGCTTATGTCGAGGCACTCCGCCGTTTCCGCTGTGCTCATATCCTCTATTTGCCTAAGCATAAAGACAGACCGGTACGCCTCAGGCAGCGAATCGACGGCCGTTTCAAGCACCGAGGCTAGCTCTTTCGCGATCACATTCTGCTCAGGGTCAGGCGTTTTAGAAGTGTATGTGTTCATCGAGATTCCATTTCCGTCGTCGCCGGGCGGGACGTATACCAGCCTCTTCCTCATGCGGACGCGGGCGAGCGCCTCGTTCACGGCTATCCTGGTGAGCCGGGTAGAGAATTTGGCCAGCCCGGCGAACTGTCCGAGGTTCGCATAGGCCCTAACGTAGGCATCCTGCATGACGTCCTCCGCCTCTCCGTCGTCCCTCACTATCGCGCGCGCAACGCGGTATAGCCGCCGGTTGTAGCGGCGCATGAGGATTTCGAACATCTCGATCTCGCCTGTGAGCACGCGGCGCACGATGTCCTCGTCCGTAAGCGTTCCCATATCAGGCACGGCGTCTATCATGAGGGCAACCCTCCTACAGTATTGTGCATACAAATATGGAGTTTCGGCGGCGGAAAAGGTTACAGGATTTTATTTTTCGCGGGATTTGTAACCAATGCCCCCCTGAAAACTCTATCATGTATATGACAGTTTTATATACAACTGTCAAACTCGCAAAGAATAATCCATTCAAAGGAGGTAGTTGCGTTATGAAGTTTTTAAAAGCGGGTTTTTTTACACTGGTTCTCGGCTTCGCGGCTCTCTACATCGGTTCGGGCCAAGCTTACGCTCAAGAAACAGCCCCTCCGGGAGGCAAATACCAGAAGGTAAGTTCTCTCGTCGAACTTCCGGACTTTATTCCCGGACTCGGTGTTCTCTATGTCGACCCTGCCACATTGCCCGCGGGGCCGTTTCTCGCTTACGACAAGGAAGGCAGCCTGGTAAGCACGATTTACATGATCCCTCTTTCAGATCTCGACGAGCACAAGGGCTTTAACAACCTGGCGGCCGCGAAGGATGAGGACGTAGACCACGTCGACGTGCATTTCAACGCGGGCCACCCGGGTGTCCCCGTCCCTCACTATCACATCATCCTCTGGCACGTATCGCCTGAAAAGGCTGCGGCGCTTAAATAGGAGCGAGGCTCATGCCATCAAGGCGGGAATTCCTCAGGGCCGGCGGCATACTGGCCGCCGGCCTGTTCATCGCGAGCCAGGCATCGCCTTCATCGGCCGCACAATCCGGCGGCGATTCGATAATAGAAATCCGCATGAAGAGCGACGTCATGGGCTCACACGTATGGTTCGACCCCGTAGGCCTCCTGATCAAACCCGGGCAAACGGTGAGATGGGTCTGCGTAGAAAACGTTCATACCGTCACGGCTTATCATCCCTCGAACGGGAATCATTCCCTCCGCATACCGGAGAAAGCCGCGCCGTGGGACTCGGGCTTCATACAGCCCGGTGGAAAATTCGAACAGACCTTTACGGAAGAGGGGGTTTACGACTACTTCTGTCTTCCCCACGAGGGGGCCGGAATGGTCGGACGGATAATAGTCGGCAAACCGTCGGGGCCTGGGGCTCTGCCCTTCGATTACTATAAAGGAAAGCCCGGCACTGAGGATTGGCTGCCGGTACCGCCGGCCGCGCAGAAAACGTTTCCTTCCCTTGAGCGGATAACGAAGGAAAGGATAGTGAGGATCGGCCCTCCAGAATAGACGGCTGGGGTGATTCTGTTTTACTGAATAGAATCGTCCGGAAGCTCTTTGGGCCCGGCCACGATTTCCATCTTCACTCCATCGCGCGCCGCGCGCGCGTAGGCCCTATAACCGTTTTCGAGCGGATGTCCGTCGTCGGTTGGGGAATAGACGTTACTCGACGTGTAGAGCTCTTCGAGGACATACGGCCCGGCATCCACGTGCTCGATGCCGAGTTCGTCGAAGAATTCAGAGAACCCGGCGACGAGGTTGTTCTCGTTATCGACGAGCTGGTAATAATCGTCCGGGAGCTCGTAGCCGTGAGAGTTCAGATACTCGAAGAACGCCCTAGATTTTGACGGAATGAACACGATGCTGAAATCTATGCCCGCTTCGTCGCATTTCTTCTCGATGTCGGCGATCACGCTCTTCGTCACCTCGAACCCGAGGGCGATGCGCTT
>JAGVLR010000063.1 GCA_020054175.1 Candidatus Dadabacteria bacterium | reverse complement strand
GGAGTAAAACAACGATTCTCAGTATATTGAGAAACGGGGCAAAGGCAAGGTCAATACTGATTTATGACGTCCCTGTAGTAGTCCGGGCGGAGGAGGGATTCGTCGCCGCTCGCGATGACAGCCCTTATCTGCGAGAGGACGCGTTCCTTGTCGGCAGGGAACTTGGCCTTGATGGGAAGATAATTCGAGATATGGTTCGAGAAGAAATAGCCGTCGGTGAGAGTCGTATTATCGACGAGGATTTCGAGCTCCTTAATCATGCGGAATTTGTCGGGGAGGACGAACTCGCCGCGCTCCCATTCGTCGTAGAGCGGCGCTCCGGGGCGTACCTGGAGCGACAGCGCGCCGACGTATTCCGGGTCGCACGCCGTGAGCAATTTGCCTGTCGCCTCGGCGTGCTCCGCGCTCCTTTCGACGCCTCCCATGCCTAAAAGCACCATGGCTGAATTCATGACGCCGGCCTCTTTCAGGATTCGGGACGCTTTTACCGTCTCGTCGAATCCCGCGCCTTTCTTTATTCTTTCGAGGACGACGTCGTCGCCGCTTTCGAAGCCTATGTAAACCATGTCGAGCCCCAGCGCCTTCAGCTCTTTAAGGTTGTCTACGCCCTTCCGTAGAATGTCGCCGACGTTGGCGTACATCCGCACGCGCTCGACCCATGGGGATTTTTCCTTAAGGTACGCGATTATCTCGACGAGCTTTTTCTGCGCAAGAACGAGGGCGTTGCCGTCGGCTATGAAGACGCGGTCTTTAATCTCGCCGTGCTCGCTCGCGGAGTCGATTATCTCTATTATCTCCTCCATCGGGCGGACGCGGAACTTCTGCTCGTCTTTCCTGTACATGCCGCAATATGTGCACTGGTTGTGAGAGCAGCCTATCGTCGCCTGGAGTATGAAGCTTTTGGCCTCGCTCGGCGGCCGGAAATAGGGGGTGACGTATTCTATCATACTATAAGGGTTAACTATTTTTCCATCAATTGCAACGACACCGTTCTACCAGGCTTAAACCGGGGACTTCTGCGGCACCTTGCCCGGCTGTCCGCGGCGTCCTGCGTTTTGCAAGCCAAAAGCCGCCGTAAACAGGCCGAAAATATCAGCAAAGAACGGCACAGGGTCTTTCAGGGAGAAGACGGCGAAGGTGTTTATGCCGCGCAGCGAATCGGCCCAGTCCCTGAATGTCAGCCTTCCTTTATTGAAATACGCGCCCGACGCTATCAGGTCTCTCGTCAGTGAAATCCACTTGGCTCGCCGGGGCTTTGGTGCTGTCGGCTCCGGCAAAGGCATGCCGAGGGCGTCGCAATACATCGTATACAGCATTGGAAGCCCGCTGGCTTCGGCCAGGGCTACGCTCGTATTCGGCCGCCCGGTGTCGGGCTCGATTATGTAGCACCGGCCGCTTTTTTCGTCGATCTTTAGTTCGAGCGATACCATTCCCCTGTAATTCAAACCGCTGAATATATCTACGGACTCCCTCGGGACAGGATCGCTCGCGCAGCTTTCCACAAGGCTCGCCTCGCCGAGCTCGACGGGCCACTGCCGGAGCTTCCGGGATGTGTGATTGAGCACAGGCACGCCGTTTCTGTCGAAATAATAATAGAACTGGTATATGTTCGAATCCGTCCCTTCGATCCACTCCTGAACGACGAGAGTCATGCCCGCGTTAAGGCCTTTATCGGAGACGGCGTGGAATTCCGCGCTATTGGATATTTTTACGGCTTTATATTTGAAGCAGTCGAGCCAGTCTTTCGTCAGCCTCGGGGGCTTCGCAATGCACGGATAGGAAATCCTGCCTGCCGCATTGCGGGCGTCCGCTTCGCTGCGGACTATGTAAGTAGGCGGCACGGGGAATCCTTTGCCCTCGAGGTATTCGTAAAGCCTGACCTTGTCCGTTAAGAGCTCGACGGTTTCGTGCTCCGGCAATACAAATCCGTAATATTCTCCGAGACGCTCCCTGTGCGCAGAAACTGTGAGAACGCTGTCGTCGCTGCACGAAAAGAGAGCGGATTTGCGTCCCGTTTCCCTGCCAAGTTTTATAAGCGTGTCTACGAGCCCTTCGCCCGACGTTTCAGACTTCAGGACCCTCTCGCAGGTATTCGTCCTGCAGCAGAAATTACGGGGATCGTCGGCGATACCTATCACGGGTATGCCGTAGCCGGAGAGTATTCTCGACGCCTGAAGTCCGGCGATCGAATCGAGCTTGTTTATTACTGCGTATGGTTTTCGCATAATTTCGCGTTACGTTTTTCCTTTGAAGAATCGATGCTTTCGAGTATGGGTCATGAGCGGGGAATTTCGCCGGGATTCGGATCAGTAGTCGTTCATGCTCGTCATTATGAAATCCCAGCTTATCGCGTCGAGCAGGTTTAATCCATTGAACTCAATTTCGTAGCCGCCTTTGCCTAGCGGCCTGAGCATCACAGTATGCGGGAATTCTCCAGTGCCTTTGGCCAAATCGTCTTTGAATCCGGCCGACGCCAGGTAATCGCGCCCGGCCTCGTCGAGCATATTACTCCATATCGAGATAGTACCCGAATTCACGAGCGAGAGTAGCGATTTCAAAAGCTCCGTCTTTACATGGGAATCGATGCCTTCCAGCTCCAGTATGTTGTGAGAGCCTCCATATTCCATGCTGTAAACGTGGCTCTGAAGAACGAGATAGCCCTTGAGTCCACCGTCACTATAATACAGAAAAAGATACTCGGACAGCGGGTTATTGTACCTCCAGCGAAAAAAGGTTTCATCGCGGAGAGGAGTCAATTTATTTTCGGGCAGGGTAGCCTCGGCGAGGGCGGCCATTTCCGCAGGCCTCGGTTTGAGATCGACTGTGACGCCTGCCGGGAGATCTCGCCCCTGGACTGTATTTATCCTTCGGGAATTCTTTTGTTTACCCATCTTGCGTATAGAGCCGATGCCGCTTTCGGTAAGTAGTTTTCTCACAGGCGGCTCGGCTATCATTTTAACCAGCTCCATCGCCGCCCTCCCCGGCGTACGGAATTCTTTTTCATCGACGCTATCTCGGCGAGGCTCTTCCAGCCCGAAGACAACGATATCGCGGCGTTCCTCGGCGTCGGATTCATGCTGAGGAGATACCCGGCTCCGTTCCTGCCGAGATCATCCATAACGAAGCTTGTCAGCT
>JAGVLR010000170.1 GCA_020054175.1 Candidatus Dadabacteria bacterium | reverse complement strand
TCTGTCATTCCCAACAATTCCGAGCGAGCGAGGAATTGGACGCCGCCACCTAACTGCACAAACGTTCATCCAGTACCGCTCGAAACCTGCTTATATATCGGGAATCCATTTGCAGCCATCCAGAACCATCTCCGCACTGCGACGCGGAATCTATTCAGGATTTCATCAGTCAATAAATTTAGCTCCTCAACCCTTCCAGCGCCCCCCTGCTCTCTTCTACGAGAATCTCCACCAGCTCCGCCGCCGGATGTCTTCTCGACATCGGAGCCGCCTGCCCCGCCCAGAGCGACATAAACCTCGCGTCTCCCTTCGCCTTGGCCGCAGCCCTGATCGGCGCTGTAAGCGCGTGCTGAACCGGGTAGTGCGGCACCTCTGCCTCAAGCTTCGCCATATCCTCGAAAAAGCGGTTCTTTATCCCGCGCGCGTATTTCCCGGTGTAAACCCTCGTGAGGACAGTGCTCGTATCGTCCGACTGTTTGATGGCCTGCAGCCACGCCTCGGGAACGGAAGCCTCTGCGGCGCTGAGAAACGCCGTCCCCATCTGCACTGCCGACGCTCCAAGCGCAAGCGCGGCGACTATCCCCCGCCCGTCCATTATCCCGCCCGACGCGACGACCGGGATTCTCACGTTGTCCGCGATCTGCGGCACGAGCGCGATCGTGCCCGTCATAGGCAGGTGCGGAGTTTCGGGGAATGTCCCCCTGTGCCCCCCGGCCTCTATACCCTGCGCGGCCACGGCCGAGCACCCGGCTTCTTCGAGCTTCCGCGCCTCGGCGACGGAAGTAGCCGTGCCCATCACGGCGACGCCCTTTCTACGAAGGACCTCTATCTGCGCGGGGTCGGGCATGCCGAACGTGAAGCTGAAAACGGGAACGCCGTTGTCCATGACGACAGCAAGCTGGTCCTCGAACGTAAAGCTTTCATGCGCCGGGGCTCCCGGCCCTGCAACGCCGACTTCAGTTGCCATTTCCGAGAGCTTCTGCACGACCCTCGGCGACGGCGCGGCACCTTCCGCGACCTTCTCCGGAATAAACAGGTTCACCGCAAACGGCTTATTTGTGAGGGAACGTATCTTTTTTATCGCCGAGTCTATAAGGTCGGGATGGAGATATCCACCAGGGTACGACCCGAGGCCGCCCGCATTCGACACAGCGGCTACCAGTTCGGGCGTAACTAACCCGCCCGCCATCGGCGCCTGTATTATCGGATGCTTTATGCCCAGGGCACTACAGAGATTCCGTGCCTCTTTCGGCCAGAAATTTTCGGACATATCACCCTCCCGTCCTCTAAGCTATAGAGTTATTGTACCGGACGGGAGTTTCAGAATGAGCTCAGACCCCTGAAAAAACCTCTATCATTTTTTTATTGAATGCCGGTATGTCGTCGGGCTTCCTGCTGGTCACGAGCTTCCCGTCGACGACGACTTCCTCGTCCAGCCACTCCGCGCCCGCGTTTTTAAGGTCGGATTGTATGGTGTGATATGAAGCGATTTTTCGACCCCGGGCTACGCCCGCGTCGATGAGAGTCCACGGGCCGTGGCATATCGCGGCAACCGGCTTTTCGTTATCGAAAAAGGACCTCACGAATTCCTGTACATTGGGATCGCGGCGCAGATTATCGGGATTCATCACCCCGCCCGGAAGAAGCAGCGCGTCGAACATGACCGGGTCGGCTTCCGAAAGCTCCTCGTCGACCTTAAAATCGTCGCCCCAGTCCGTGTGGTTCCATCCCTTCACATTCCCCTTCTCCGGAGAAACTATCACAGTCTCGGCTCCCGCGTTCTCGAGCGCCTCCTTGGGTCCGGTAAGCTCCACCTGCTCGAAGCCGTCCGCCACTAGTATCGCGATTTTCTTTCCTTCGAGATTCCGTTCCATTTCAATTCTCCGTAAAAATTTATTCAGCCGCGCGCACGGTCCCCGGTATCTCCCGCGCGGCTATAAGATATATAGTGCAATATGCATGCCAGCGCACCTGATACGGAAATATCGGGTAGTTAAGGCGGATTAAAAAAGAGAATGGTCTTTCGTCAAAGGGTTCTGGAGATTATTAGCCGGAAGAGATTGTTATATAGAGTACACCGGAGTGGCCGCTCACCCGCCCGGCTCCGTATCCCCTATCCGCTTCATGAGGAGTTTCCGCTCGGATTTCATGGTCGCGAGCGACAGCGCCTTCCTGAAATGCCCGGCCGCGGCGGGATTGTTCCCGAGCCTCTCTTCGAATTCACCGAGGACAGCGTATAAGAGGAAATACGACTCCAGCTGCTCACGCCCCGGTATGCCTCTCACGGCTTCGAGACCCGCGGCGGGCCCGTGGACCTCCGCAACGGCGACTGCCCTGTTGAGCGCGGCCACAGGAGAGTTGTCCATGCTCACGATCAAATCGTAAAAGTAGAGTATGCGTTTCCAGTCCGTCGATTCGTAATCCCGCGCAGCGGAATGGCAGGCTGCTATGCTGGCTTCGAGGTGATAGACGCTGGCCTCCCTCCCCTCCATCGAGCGCACGAGATGATACATCCCCTGCGCTATCATCCCCTGGTCCCAGAGCGCCCTGTCCTGCTCCCGGAGCGTGAGTATGTTTCCATCGGCGTCCGTCCGCGCGTCGAGCCGTGCCGCGTTAAGCAGCATGAGCGAGAGAAGGGCGTGGACATGCGGCCTGTCGCCCACGGAATGATCCGCCAGTATCCCGCAAAGCCTGATAGCTTCGAGGCAAAGCTCCTTTCGTATGATGCTTTCACCTTCCGACGCCTTGTAGCCTTCGTTAAAAAGGAGATACACAGTCTGGAGCACTGAGTCGAGCCGCTTCTTCAGCACCTCGCCTGTCGGAAGCTCGTAGGGCACCGAGGCGTCCTTCAGCTTCTTCTTCGCCCGCGTGAGCCGCTTCGTCACAGCCGCCTCCGAAGTGAGAAACGCACGCGCAATTTCTTCGGTGCTGAACCCGCAAAGGGTCTTCAGTGAAAGCGCGACCTGAGCCTCCCGGGGGACGAGCGGATGACAGCACATGAACATCATCCAGAGTCTGTCGTCGCCGATCTCATCCTTGAACGCCACCTGGCCGTCCCCTCCCGAAGCTGTCCCGGAGCCGTCCATGAACCGGGCAATGTCGTTCTCCTTGTTGCGGAACGTCTTGTTCCGCCTCATGAGATCGAGCGCGAGATTTTTCGAAACCTGTGTAATCCATGCGGCGGGGTTCCTTGGGATGCCGTAATAAGGCCACGTCTGGAGCGCGCGGGCGAGCGCCTCCTGTACCACGTCTTCTGCGAGGTTAATATGCCTTGCTCCGAATATTCTCGTCAGAGTCGAGACCATCTTGCCCGCCTCGTGGCGGAAGCAGTGCTCGACTATCCGCGAGACATCTCTTGGCCCGGCATTGCTCTCAGTGCCGGAATCGCTCATCCGCAGCCCACAGGCCCGTTTCTACCGCGAGCCCGCGGCCCGCGCGGCTTCCTCTTCACGGAGTTTAAGCACTGCCGCGCACTCGCTCGCCAGCGGCCTGACTTCCACCTCCGCGCCGTAATTGAGGCCGGGGTAGTTCTTCGCTATCTCGACCGCCTCGTCCAAGCTGTCGACCGTCAGGATGAAATACCCGGCGATCGCCTCCTTCGATTCGGCGAAGGGGCCGTCGGCGACCACCTTTCCGTTCTTCCCGGAGATCACCTTCCCCTCGAAGTGAAGGGGTTGTCCCGCCCTCGCCCTGCCCTCGGCTGTCAGGCTGTCGAGCCAGCTGTGCATCCGGGTCACTATCTCCTGCATTTCTTCGGGCGAGAGGCCCTTGTGCCACCCCGTGCCCCTAAACAGCATCATGTATTCCGTTACAGGCTCCATGACCATGTTATTTCTCCTTATATTTCTCTGGCGTTTTACGTCGTATTTTTCCCGCTTTTCACGTCATGCGCCGCCCGTCACGGTTCGAGATTAAACAGCGGCTGCCCGGTCTTCATATCGAACGGAACGGAGTAGTGCTCGTGCGCTATCTTCCACTCGCCGTCCGCTTTGCGGAAACACTGCGTAACGCGCATCCAGCACGTATTGAAATTCCCGTCCGGCCCCTCGCCGCCGCAATGAATGAGGCTGTGCGCGAATGCCAGGTTTCCGTCGGCCGTGACCGTCATATCTCTCGGATCGAACATCGACTCCCCGCCGGGACAAAACTCGAAGCATGCCTTCCAGTGCTTCCCGTACTCGTCCTTGCCCGTGAACCTGAGCTTTTCTACGGCGTCGAAAGACACTACGTCGTCAGTATATATGGCCATTATCTTGTCGAGGTCCTTTTTCCTGACCGCATCCGACCACTTTTCCACCGTCGACTTTATTTTTGCTTCTTCACTCATAAATGCCTCCCTTTAGCTTTTATATATACGACGAATTGAATCGGTATTTATGGACACATTTCCCGCTGAATTTTCAATTCTTCGCCCTGCTCATAGATATCTCGTCTCGGCCGGGGCATGCTCCCAGTCATTGTTTCTCCCGTCCTCGAAGCGGACATTAGCCGCCGAAAGCTCTTCGTCTGTAGCATCGTCGAGGCATGCGACGTTAATAGCGTAAAACTCGCCCGAGAGCTTTTCTCCCTGAAACTCGATGTCGAGATTCGCCCTGCCGAAAGGCTTTATCCCGCACCGGCTGCAGAAGAGGTGATGAATAGTATCGCTCCCGAACTGATAGTCCGTAAGCGCCTCCGCGCCGCTGACGAGCCTGAACTC
>JAGVLR010000273.1 GCA_020054175.1 Candidatus Dadabacteria bacterium | reverse complement strand
TTGTAGCCGTCCTGTGTTACGGGCTTTCCTTCTACGAGGGGGATGGTGATTATGCCCGTCGGGGAGAACTGTATCTGTATCTGGTTTTCTGCGCCCTGTTTCTGGAGCTCCTCGAAGAGATTGTTCTTCTTCCTCTGAAACTCGTTCATTATGTTCTGGCGCTGCTCTTCGAATTCCTTACTCTCGAACGCCCTCGGTATATCCGTTTTAAGAACCTGGAGGAAATCGTCCATATCCTTCTTGAAGAGCTTTCCCCTTCCTGTGGGAAGCTCTATGGCCTTGGGCTCGTTCGGGTCCTGGAAGTTGTAGACGTAGCACCAGTCCCCGGGGGTCGGCCTGTCTTTTGCAACCCTGGCCAGTATGGTTTCTATGGTGGTGGATTTACCAACGCCCGTCGGCCCGGCGAGATAGATATTATATTCGCCGTACTCCATTCCGAGCCCGAAAGTTATAGCGTCGACGGCCCTTTTCTGACCTATGAAGTCTTCGCAGGGCCTGAGGTCGTCCGTGGAATTCACGTTTTGGGAGCTCAAATCACAGACACGGTAAACCTGGGAAGCCTTCAGCTCCTGAACCTTTCGCATTTCATCCCCCCTTTTCGAACCTTGTTATCTACGTATTTTACCTTTACGGGTCAAAATCAACTATACCCAATCCTCACTCTCGGAAAAACCCCTGAGAAGCATTGGCCGGTCTTGCACAAGTCGTGTGATAAAACCTCGCCCCGGGGTGGGAAGTGCTTCGGAAGCGCTCCGAAGCCTTGACTTTTTTCGCCCTGCATGTTGGAATTACTGTGACGTTTCCGGACCATTACAATAAAGATTACGACGCCGGAGGAGCTATTAAAGAGGCGGTTGCCGGCAGGCATCGTGTCGGATAATCACGCAGATTGCCTGCGCTTATCGGGGGATGAAAGGCGGTTCGCCTGTTCCCTTGAATTAACGCCGTCGCCGCTCCACGCGGGAAGGGGCCCGATTCAGCTGCCATGATCAATATGAAGAGTTTTATTCTGCTTGCCTCGCTTATCCTGCTTTTCGTTTTTCAGTCGTGCGCGTCCCAGCAGCGCTCGGAGTATATGAGTGCTTCGGGGACCGAAGCCCTCTTTCCCGTCGAGCGGGACTTCGAGTGGGGCTTTATTAACCGTTCTGGCAAGCTCGTGATCCCTTATAAATACGAGGGGGCCGTCGATTTCTCCGAGGACAGGGCGCTGGTGAAGAAGGACGGGAAGTGGGGTTATATAAACGAGTTCGACATAATGGTCATATCTCCCCGGTTCGAAGAGGCGCACAAGTTTTCGGAGGGCCTTGCGCACGTTAAAATCGACGGCAGATACGGCTACATAGACAAAGTCGGGAAGATGGTGGCCGAGCCGGAATACGAGAAGGCGGAGCCATTTTCCGAGGGGCTTGCGAGCGTGAAGATAAACGGCAGATGGGGATATATAGACAAGTCCGGGCGCATGAAGATACAGCCGAGCTTCGAGAGGGCGTTCAGTTTTTCCGACGGGCTGGCGCTTATAGTCGAGGACGGAGAGGGCGGCTTCATAAAAAAGAGCGGCGACACGTTCATAAAGCCTAAATACGACTGGGCGGAAGGATTTTCCGAGGGGTTGGCGTGCGTCGGATCCGGCGGGAAATACGTATACATAGACAAGTTCGGCGAGGTTAAGCTGAAGACGGACTTCGAGGGAGCAAGGCATTTCAAGGAAGGCGCCGCCGCCGTTACGAGAAGAGGAAAGCAGGGATTCATCAACAAGAGCGGGCTGATCATCGTCCCTATAGAATACGACCAGGTGGGGGATTTCTCCGAGGGATACGCCAGCATTAGAGTGGGCCCCGCATGGGGGTTCGTGAACAAGCGGGGAGAGGTGGTAATAGAGCCCAGGTTCCAGACTGCCGTGAGCTTTTCAGGAGGGCTCGCCATCGTGGAGCTCGGAAACGGCGAGTGGGCTTACATAGACAGGAAAGGCGAGTTTGTCTGGAGGTCGGACACCGCCAAATAAGCCCCGCTAACCTGTCTCTACACCCCTTATCTCTTCCTTCTTTACTTCCTCTACTACTTTCTCGCGCCGTGCCGGCGGCTTTATGAGCCAGGCGGTCGAGCCGAGAATCAGCGTTATTCCCAGAAGAGTTACAAGCTCGATTGCGTACCGGAATACGAAAAGGTCGTATCCGGCCGAAAACCCGACCTTTACGAATCCGGCGGCCGAAACGCCCGGCGCTTCGCCCATGGCGAACGCCTTCGTCATAGCCAGCTGTCCGACGGTACCGAAAAGGCCGACGCCCGCGAGCATGAGAAGGTTTTTCGTCTCCGACAGAAACGAGAGGTCGAACTCCTTTCCGAGGGCGAAAATGAGGACGAGGCAGGCGAGGGACGCCGTCCCCGCGAAGTGCGTTACGATGACGCGCGGATCGAGCCCCCGGAGCTTTCTCAGGATTATCATCACGACTGCGCCGGCGAGCGCGCCGTAGAGAGCGGCGAGCCCCGCGAGGCTGCCGTTCCCGATGTGTGCGTGTTCTACGAGTATGACGCCCGTCATCCCCATGATTATCGAGACCCATATTCTCTTTCCCGCGGCCTCGCCCAGGAAATAGCCGGCCAGTAGCGCGACCCATATAGGCTTCGTCTCCGTTATAACGGCGACGTCCGAAATCGGGAGCCGTGTGAGCGCATAAAACGTCGCCACCATCGCCGAGCAGCCGATGAAACTCCGGAGCCAGAGGAGCGGCACGTCGAGCACTATCGGCGCGAGCCCCGCACGCATTGCGAGGACGAGTGAGAACACGAACGAGAGGAACATGCGGAGGAACGCCAGTATGAGCCAGTCGCACTCCTTGCCGAGCGCGTGTATGAGCGCGGCCATTGTCGCAAAGTCGAAGCCCCCGAGGACCATCCAGAGTATGGCCTTATTGTTCGACGAGCTCATGAACCCTGCAAATCTCTTTCTTACGGGCAGGTTCATTCGGCTCAGGCTCTTTTAAATGTAGAAAATGTAAAGGGTCTCAAGGCGTTAATTAATATTTTACCAGATGTGAAAGCGTATGATGGAAAAGACGCCGCCCCGGAAACCTGTCCTCGGAGCGGGAGTTATTTCCTATCCTTCAAGAGGCCGTCGTGTCGTTTAAGGAATTCGAGCGCTATCTCGTTAAACTCGTCCGGCTTCTCGATAGGCGGGGCGTGGCCGCAGTTCTTGAGCACGACGAGCGTCGAGCCCTCTATTTTCTCCCGGAGGTCCCTGGCGTATTTGACCGGGATCAGGATGTCTTCCTCCCCACTTACGATGAGGGTCGGGGCCTTTATGCCCGACACTTTGTCTCCGAGGTTGTGAGCGGCGCTGGCGCGGGAGAGGCTTACGAGCGTTCTTACGGGGTTGTTGACAATGTTGGTTTCCCTCATGGCGAGGAGCCTTTCGAAGTTCTTCTCCGTGAAGGATTCCGAGAACAGATAGGGAAGGGCGACGTCGTACCTGAGCCCGCTTCCGCCGGCTTCGGCCGCCTTGATCCACGACTCGATCGTGAGACGGAGAAGCGGCTTTACGTGAGAGGATGTGTCGGTCAGAACGAGCGCACCGAGTTTTTCGGGATAGAGGAGGGCGAGGTGCTGGGCTATCATCCCTCCGTTTGAGAGGCCGACGACGTGCGCCTTCCCGATTTCGAGGGCGTCCATCAGCTTCGCGAGGTCTTCGGCGTGCATTTCCTGGGAATAGGGCCCGTCGGGCTTGTCAGAAGCCCCCTGTCCCCTGCAGTCGTACCTTAGGAGGGTGTAGCGTTTGGCGAAGGGGGCCACCTGGAGAAGCCACCCGTTCAGGTCCATCGTGAGCCCGTTTATGAAAACGATTACAGGCCCCGAGCCGGATAGCTCGTAATTGAGGCTTATGGAGTTTATTTTTATCCTGGGCATTTTAAATTCAGGACCCGGGGACGTCCGCGTAGAGGTCCCTGAGGTCATTTATCACGTAGTCGGGTTTAACGTCGGAGGCGGCGATGTCCTCTTTTTTCGTCGAGCCGGTGAGTGTAAGAATCGTTACTATGCCCGCTTTCTTTCCGCCCGTGATGTCGGTATCGAGCCTGTCGCCTATCATGGCGAGCCGTTTCCTGTCTCTGTGAAGGTGCTCGGCGAGTGCGACCTCGAACATTATCGACTCGGGCTTTCCGACTGTGACCGCCGTTTTGCCGGATGCCACCTCTATGCACGCGAGTATGGCTCCCGTCGCCGGGATAAGCCCTTCCGTGCTCGGGTAGAAAGGGTCCCTGTTGGTCGCGAAAAAATGTGCTCCGTTTCTTATAGCCAGCGTGGCGATCTTCATTTCTTCGTAATGGAAATCCGGGTGCCCGCCGACTATGACGAAATCCGCATGCTTCGCCTCATCGCCATCTACGACCACGAGCCCCGTGAGGCCGATTTCCTCTTTGAGCGATCTACTGCCGACGACATACGCCTTAAGGCCGTTGACGTCGCCGTGCGTCGATTTTATATGATAGGCGAGCGTCATGCCGGAGGTTATGACGTCTTCTGGCGCTGTCTCGACGCCGAGCTCGCGGAGTTTTTCGGAATATCCGGCGGCGGTGCGCTTCGGGTCGTTAGTGACGAATACTACGGTTTTGCCTTCGTCCCGGAGTCTCTTTATCGTTTCGCCTGCGCCCGGGGTAGGGGAGCCGCCTATGTATACGACCCCGTCGAGGTCGAGGAGTAGGCAGTCGAAGAGGTCGGCTAGTTTCATCCGTATTCAGGTGTTCCTGCGGGGGGTGTGGTCTGACAGCCAGCCCGGAAATTCGTTGCCATCAGCCCCATATGTGTTTCTTGAGCTCTTCCTGCTTGTCGTCCTCGGACTCCTTCCTGAAGAGCGAAATGACCTTATTATAGTCGTCCTGGGCTATCTCGACTCCCATGACGCTGAGCACGTCCACTGCCGCCTGCCTGTAGCCCTCGTAGAACTCCTCGACCTGCCCGGAGGCCCTGACCGTCTGGGCGTCCAGGTGAAGGGCTATGGCTGCGAATTCCATGGGAACGCTCTTATCTATTTCGAGCTCGTATCCTTCGAGCTGACCCTGAAGCAGGTAGCTTTTCCAGGATTCTATTATTTTATCTATCTCTTCTTTTTTCATTGGAAAATCCCAGCCCGTAAGTTCTTGGTAATCTTAATAAATTATATATCACAGGGAAGCTTTTTCAAATCCGGGCGGGGGAGACGGCCCCGGAGGAGGCCGCCGGGCGTGTTACTGGTTTCTATTCTTGAGAAGCTTGCTCGCGACGATGATGTTGTCTCTCCCTGCCGCCTCGGCGATTTTAACGGCTTCCATGAGGGTGACTTTGTCGGAAAGCGTGGCGAGCTTGAGCAGCATCGGGAGATTGACGCCCGAAATCACCTCGATGTTGTTTTCGTCGAGAAATGTGAGGCTGATATTAGACGGTGTGCCTCCGAACATATCCGTTACGAGGAGTATTCCGCCGTTGCCCTTAACCTTCTTTATAGCGCTCTTTATCTCCTGCTTGAAGCTCTCGAATTCCCTGTCGGGATCGAGACAGACCCCTTCCATCTTCACCGAGGGGTTCGACGAAAGTACGAAATTCACAGCGGATATCAATTCCTTGGCGAGCTCTCCATGCGTAACTACAACGATACCAACCATACCGGCGCTCCTTAGTTCTTTGTGATGTCTCTGTGCCTCGTGACCGGCGACAGGTGTTTGAAATGTTGAGACAGCTCATTTGCGAGCGCTACCGACCTGTGCTTCCCACCCGTGCATCCGAGCGCGATCGTAAGATATGCCTTACCTTCCTTCTCGTATCTCGGAATGAGGAATTCGAGGAAGTCGGTCAGCTTCTTCATATATTCCTTGGTATCTGTCTTACTCAGCACGAAATCCTTTACCTTTTCGTCGAGTCCTGTCAGGTCCTTTAGCTCTTCTATGAAAAACGGATTCGGCAAAAACCTTACGTCGAAAATCATATCCGCATCATAAGGATAGCCGTGTTTGTAACCGAAAGACAAAATATTTATCTGAAGCTTGTTCGAGTCGGACCGGTCGAATCTGCCTTTTATGACTTCCTTTAACTGGTGAACGTTAAAGTCGGAGGTGTCTATCGTGAAGTCGGCAAGGTTCTTTAAATCGCTCAGCATCTCCCTTTCCTTCGCTATTCCCTCGTCTATGCTGCCGTTAACGGAAAGGGGGTGTTTTCGGCGGGTTTCCTTATATCTTTTATGAAGGACGGCGTCGGATGAATCGAGGAAAATTATCTCCACGGGATGCCCTTTTTCCCTCAGCTCCATTATTTCCTCCGGAGCGTGATCGAAAAAAAGACCCTCTCTCACGTCGACCGCCAGGGCGACCTTGTTAATGTCTCTCTGGGAGCTTTCGCAAAGCTCGATAAACTTCGGCAAAAGGGGGAGCGGGAGGTTGTCGAGGCAGTAATACCCGAGGTCCTCCAATACGTTCATAGCCGTGCTCTTGCCGGAGCCCGAAAGGCCGCTGATTATAACGAGACTGGTCATTCGAATGCCTTGTGGTCAGTAAAAAGACAGCCGCAGGCGTCAGTTATCGAACAATCTAACAGGGCGGCCTCCGCTCTGCTTTAATAATTGATTCCTTGCCGCGACTTCTATTATAGTGGCCGTGTTTCTGCCCGGGCTTACGGGAATAACCAGATGGGGGAGATCGATTCCGAGTATGTTGTAGGTACCCGTTTCAATTCCAAGCCTGTCATATTCGGTATCGGGATTCCACTGAACGAGCTCAATCACCATATCGATCTCTCTTTTTTCCATAACCGACGTCGTCCCGAACAGGTCCTTTATATTAATTATACCCACACCCCTGATCTCCATGAGGTGCTTGATGCGCTCGGGCCCGTTCCCGACGAGGCGCGAGGGCCCGACTTTTCTTACTTCGACTATGTCGTCTGAAATGAGTTTAGAACCTCTTAATATTAAGTCAAGGGCGCATTCGCTTTTGCCTATACCGCTTTTTCCAAGGAGCAGGACGCCGAGCCTCTGTACGTCGAGCAGCACGCCGTGGGCGGTGGCGAAGGGCGCGAGACGGACTTCCAGTATTTCCTGCAGCATCGAGATAAGCTTCCCGGTGTAGAGCTTTGTCGAGAAGAGGGGTATCCGGTTTTTCTCGCAGGCCTCGATAAGCCTTTTGTCGGGTGTGAGGTCGCGTGTAATTATGAAACACGGCACCTCCTGCGACATGAGGCTCACTGTGACGCTCTTTTTCTCCGCCGCCTTTAACCTGTCGAAGTAGGCGATCTCGGTTTTTCCCAGAATCTGAATGGTGCCCTTGTCGAGCTTGAGATGGGGGTCGAGCAGCTTCAGCCCCGGCTTCTGTATCCTGTCGGATGCAATCCCGCGCTCGAGGCCCTTTTCGCCGGCGAGGAGCTCTATCTCAAGCTCTTCTCCCCAGCTTCTGTGGAGCTCTTCGACGCGGAGTGGATTCCCGGTATCAGAGTTTGGCATCTTCCAGAATTATCATCTCGTATATTTCGTCACGGCTCTCGGATTTCATCAGCTTCGATCTGAGCTCTGCATTACGGAATATCTTGGAGATGCGGGCGAGGAGCTGTATGTGAGTGCCCGCCGAGTTTTCTGGTGCTATGAGCGCTATGAAAAGATGCGTCGGCCTGGTGTCGAGGGAATCGAAATCTATTCCTTCGGCGCTTCTTCCGAATGCGGCTATCGTGCTCGCGAGGCCGCTCAGCTTGGCGTGAGGTATGGCTACTCCCGAATCGACCGCCGTGCTGCAGAGCCTCTCACGCTCCATGAGAACCTCGACCAGCCTCTCGTCGTTTATGTTGGGGTAGACCTCGGATATTGTCTCGGCAAGCTCGTTTATTACGTCGGGCTTCGACTTCGACTTGAGGCCGAGGATTATCGCTTTTCTTTCAAGGACGTCTGATAGTTTCATTGCGTCGCCGCCCGCCTCAGGGCTCGACGAGTGTGATTTGCCCGTCGTTCTCTACGTAAAGCACGTTCATATCGCTCGTTGCGCTGTTACGGAAAGCCACGACGCTTTCCCCCGACGCGCCCAGCTGGAGCAGGGCTTCCTCGACGGTCATAAGCTTTCTCGGGAGCTTCCGCACCTTCACCGCGGACATTTCCGCCGGGCTTTGCTCGGAGGCTTCACCCCCGGCCGGCATGCCGTCTTTAGATTTGGCCGAACCCCTTCTCTTGGCCGTTATCTTCTTGTCGGTTTCTTTTCTCAGCTTCGCTATGATCGTGTCGATGGCGCCGTCTATCGCAGCGATCATGTCCGTCGTCTCGAACGTGCTGGTCGTTTTAAGTACCTTGCTGTTGATTGTGATCTCGGTGTTGTCCCTGAATTTTTCGGTCCAGAGGACGAACTTCACCGTGGATCCTTCGTCGGATTTAAGGTACTTCTCAATTCTTTTGGATTTTTTAAGTGCGTAAGACTTGAGCTTTTCAGGGTTCAGGTTGTCGGCTATGTGCCTAGTAGTTACCGTTACTTTCATCTCGCTTTTTTCCCGCTCCTGCTCTCGCTGAAGATGAAGGTATTTTAAGTGCTTTTCTGTACTTTGCAACAGTTCTTCGGGCGACTTTTACATTTTTTCTTTCGAGGATTTTGGAGATGTCCTCATCCGAGTAGGGGCTGTCCGGAAGCTCCTCGGCGACTATCTCCCTTATCATGGATTTTACCCTCTCGAAAGAAACTTCCTTACCGTGAGAAGTTTCTATTTTTCTCGAAAAGAGAGACTTAAGCTCTATGGTTCCCTGGGGCGTTTGTATGTAGCGCCTGCTGGTGATACGGCTGACGGTCGATTCGTGCACGCCGACCGACTGCGCTACGTCCTTAAGTATGAGCGGCTTTATATAATCCTTTCCGTGCTCGAAAAAATCCCTCTGCACGTCTACTATCTTCGAGATTATTTTCTTGACGGCGACCTCCCTTTCGTCGAGGCATTTCATTATCCTCTGGGCGGCTTCTATCTTTTCCTTTATGAACTGCTTCGCTTCGGGGGGAAGGCTCTTTTCCTTCTTCAAGAGCGATCTGTAGTAGCTGCTTATCCTCACTTTCGGGAAATCCCTGTTGAGCTGAACCTGAAGCTCGTTCCCTACCCTGTATACGTAAAAATCGGGGACGATATACTTTTCGGTGTCCTTCATGTAAAAGGGCCTGCCGGGCCTGGGTTCGAGGGAGGATATGACCGAGAGCGCCTCTTTAACCTCACCGGGGGCGCATCCGAGCTCTCCGGCCAGTTTAGAAACGTCTGCGTCCTCCAGCTCTTCGAGATAGCCCTCTATGATCCTCATTTCGAGCCCGTCTTCTTTGTATCCGAGGTCGAGCGCCTGAATCCTGAGGCATTCACTGAGGCTCCGCGCGCACGTTCCGGTCGGGTCGAAAGTGGTTTGAACTATAGCCAGGATTTCCTCTATCTCCCGCCTCAGCTCTTCTTCGTCGAGCTCGGCGTGGAGGCCGTTTCCATTGTCCGCCGGCGCGCCTGAAAGCGTGCCGTGCTCCTGAAGATAAAGCTCGAGTATCTCGTCTATGTCTATTTCGAGATATCCGTCTTCGTTGGTGTTGCCGATTATGACGGACGCTATCTCCTTCTCCCAGGGCGTGAGGTCGGATACTTCGAGCTGCCATTCGAGATGGTCGTTAAGGGAATCGGCCGACGTGACCCTGCTTTCCCAGGGCTGCTCGTCCTCGCCGTTGGCGTCGAGCTCCCTCGACGAGTAATGCGGCATATCTTCGCCGCCGCCGAGAAGCCTCTCGGTGCCGAGGCTGCCGAGGTCGAATTCCTCTTCCGTGGACGAGCTTTCCGACTTGTCGGGCGGCTCCTCGTTTTCTTCGAGGGTGGGGTTCTCGATGAGCTGTTCTTCGAGGTAGTCCTTGAGCTCGAGCGTCGTCATCTGTATGAGCTTCAAAAAGAGCTGAAGCTCCTGGGTTAAAATCAGCCGCTGCTGCAGTACCTGTCTTTGCGACGTAGTCTGGCTTAGATTAGTGCTCATGATTTACTCTGACAGTTAAAATCCTTAACCCCATTCAAATTCTATGCCAAATGTTTATATTCTACAAGCTTAATTTCATTTGTCTAAAATCTGCAGGGGTTTTCGGGTGTTCGGCTGTGCCGCATGCGGCTCCATTTCGGAGTTCCCGGACTGACAGGCTATAATTTAATTTACAGAAATTTAATTTAGAGACGGCCGGGTGATAAGAATGGAAATTCAGGGTCTTGGAAAAATTGTTATAACGGCGGGGATCGTGCTGACTGTTGTCGGCGTCCTTATGCTTCTCGCGCCGAAGCTGCCGTTCATAGGTAAGCTGCCGGGGGACTTTTACTTCAAGAGGGACGGGGTGTCGTTCTATTTCCCGCTGGCGACGTCGATAATCGCGAGCATAATCCTCTCGCTCGTTATAAGCTTTCTCTTCCGGGGAAAGTAACCGCCGCCCGTCAGTGAGGCTGCGAGGGAACTGCCCACGCCCTCTTTTCGGACATAATCTTCTCGTACCTGTCTATTGCGCCCTCGCTTTTGAGGGTTTGGGCGATGTCGTCGAGTCCTTCGAGAAGGGTTTTCTTTTTGAAGGGGTCGATGTCGAAGCCGATGCTGAGTCCGTCGTCGTCGGATATGGTCTGCGTGGGGAGGTCAACTGTCAACCTGTAGCCCTTTTTCGCCGCCGTCTTCTCGAAGAGCTTCTTTACGTCCGCCTCCGGGAGGACTATCGGCAATATGGAGTTCTTGAAACAGTTATTGTAGAAAATGTCGGCGAAGGACGGGGCGATAATCGCCTGAAAGCCGTATTCTCGTAATGACCACGGGGCGTGCTCCCGGGAGCTTCCGCTTCCGAAGTTATGCCCGGCGAGGAGGATGTTGGAGCCCGCCAGGTGCGGCTGGTTGAGCTCGAAATCGAGGTTGAGCGAGCCGTCTTCGAGGTATCTCCAGTCGAAAAAGAGAAATTCCCCGAAGCCCGTCCTTTCGATCCTTTTCAGGAACTGCTTCGGTATTATCTGGTCCGTATCGACGTTCATCCTGTCGAGCGGCGCTACTATTCCTTCTACCCTTACGAGCGGCTCCATGGCTTATATGCTCCTTATATTTTTTTATTAAAGCTCCCTGTCGAGGTCCCAGTCTCTTATATCGACGAAACGGCCCTCTATGGCCGCGGCTGCCGCCATTTGCGGGCTTACGAGATGGGTCCTCCCGCCTTTACCCTGCCTTCCCTCGAAATTCCTGTTGGAGGTGCTGGCGCATCTTTCGCCCGGCTCCAGGATGTCGGGGTTCATGCCGAGGCACATGCTGCATCCGGACTCTCTCCATTCGAAACCCGCGTCCTTGAATATCTTGTCGAGGCCGAGCTTTTCCGCCTGGAGCTTTATGAGCTGCGATCCGGGCACGACCATCGCTTTTACTGTCGGCGCAACCTTCTTTCCCTTGACCACCCTGGCGGCCTCGGTGAGGTCTTGTATGCGGGAGTTGGTGCAGGAGCCAATAAAAACCCTGTCCAGTTTTATATCTTCTATAGGTGTGCCCGCTTTGAGGCCCATATATTCTAGGGCGCTTACGGTTGCCTTCCTGTTGTTCTCGTCGTCCATCGCGTCCGGGTCGGGCACTCGTCCAGTTATGTCGATAACCATGCCGGGGTTCGTTCCCCAGCTTACCTGGGGCGCCATTCTGCCGGCGTCCAAGGTTATGGTCTTGTCGAATCTCGCGCCTTCGTCTGTCCGGAGCTCTCTCCAGCTTGAGACTGCGGCGTCGAAGTCGCTGCCTTTGGGCGCATATCTCCGCCCTTTAATGTATTCGAAAGTTTTTTCGTCGGGCGCTATCATGCCTGCGCGCGCGCCCGCCTCGATGGACATGTTGCATATGGTCATCCTTTCTTCCATCGTTAGGTCTTCTATGGCCCGGCCCCTGTATTCGACGACGGTACCCGTTGCCCCTGCCGTGCCGATATGACCGATGATGCTGAGGATAATGTCTTTTGCCGTTACGCCATAACCCCTTTTGCCCTCAATCCTGACCTCGAACTCCTTCGGACGGGTCTGCCTGAGACACTGCGTCGCAAGAACGTGCTCGACCTCACTCGTGCCTATGCCGAAGGCGAGGGCGCCGAAGGCGCCGTGTGTGGAGGTGTGGCTGTCGCCGCAGACTATTGTCAATCCCGGCTTCGTGAGGCCGAGCTCGGGGCCTATGACGTGCACTATGCCCTGCATCTCGCTGTTTATTTTGAGACCGAAGAGGGTTACGCCGAAGTCTTCGCAGTTCTTGACGAGAACGTCTATCTGCTGGGCGGAAATCGGGTCTTCTATGGGAAGCGCTCGGTTGGTCGTCGGGACGTTGTGGTCCATCGTCGCGTATGTGAGGTCGGGCCTTCTGACCTTACGCCCCGTGAGCCTGAGCCCTTCGAAGGCCTGCGGAGAGGTAACCTCATGAACCAGATGAAGGTCTATATAAATGAGCGTCGGCTGTCCTTCCTGCTCCTCCACGACGTGCTGTTCCCATATTTTGTCGAATAGTGTTCTCGCTGCCATATGTTTTCCCTACCTTGGATGATACAAACTATTAAATTATACATTTCAAATCGGCACCTGCGTAACTCCCGGGACGCCTGTGCGCGTACAAAATATAAGATAATTCCGTATTGCGCCGTATCAAGCCCGGCGCTCGGAGGCCCTGAGCTTTTATACCTTGAATGCCTTTCTGCCGGGGAATACCGCCTCTTTTCCGAGCTCCTCCTCTATTCTGAGAAGCTGGTTATATTTCGCTATACGGTCGCTGCGGGACGCAGAGCCCGTCTTTATCTGACCGGAGTTTGTCGCGACTGCGATGTCGGCTATCGTCGAGTCTTCAGTCTCGCCGGACCTGTGGGATATTATGTATGTATAGCCGGCCTTCTCCGCCATGCGTATGGCTTCGAGTGTCTCCGTGAGCGAGCCTATCTGGTTCACCTTGAAGAGTATCGAATTCGCGACGCCTTCCTTGATACCCTTTTCGAGCCGCTTCGTGTTGGTTACGAAGAGGTCGTCCCCGACGAGCTGGACTTTCCCGCCTAGCTCGTCTGTAATCATCTTCCAGCCCTCCCAGTCGTCCTCGGCGAGGGGGTCTTCGATCGAAATAATGGGGTACTTCGAGATCCATTCGGCGTAAAGCGCTACGAGCTTGTCCTTGCTCAGTTTCTTGCCCTCGACGTTATACTTGCCGTCTTCGAGGAATTCGCTGGATGCAACGTCGAGCGCTATGGCTACATCCCTTCCGAGCTTGTAGCCGGACTTGGAAACGGCCTCGGATATGCACTCTACTCCCTCTTCGTTGGATTTAAGGTTCGGCGCGAAGCCTCCCTCGTCGCCTACGGAGGTCGAATAGCCCTTTTTCTTTAATATTGCTTTCAGGTTATGGAATATCTCGACTCCGGCTCTTATGGCGTCGGAAAAGCTGCCGAAGCCGACGGGGACGATCATGAATTCCTGAAAATCGAGGTTGTTGTCGGCATGCGCGCCGCCGTTGATTATGTTCATAAGCGGCACTGGAAGCGTATTTGCCGATATCCCGCCCAGGTATCTGTACAGCGGAATGCCGAGGGAGTCCGCAGCCGCCCTGGCCGATGCGAGGGACACGCCGAGTATGGCGTTTGCGCCGAGCTTCGACTTATTGGCGGTGCCGTCGAGCTCTATCATTATGCGGTCTATTTCGCCCTGGGAGGAGGCGTCGAGCCCGATGAGCTTCGGGGCTATCTTTTTATTTACATTGTTTACGGCCTTCTGGACGCCCTTTCCGAGGTACCTGTCCTTGGCGCCGTCCCTGAGCTCCACGGCTTCGTGCTCACCCGTGGACGCCCCGGAGGGTACGGCGGCCCTGCCGAAGGACCGGTCGTCGCATCTTACGTCCACTTCTATGGTCGGATTCCCTCTCGAATCCAGTATCTCTCTCGCCCTGACAGAAGATATGATAGCCAAGTCTCAAGTCCTCCGGGTCACGTGGTTTTGGATAAGGGAAATTACCACAGGAGTTTACGCCTATCAAATCGGTTAAAATTATAAGTAGTTAAAGGATGGACCTATCGGATACGGGCGAATTTATATGATTGGTACGGGACTTCCTGCGCCCAAGACCCTAATTCTCCAGTTTCTGTTGGAAATGATACGGGGGTTCGGTAAAATTCATGCTTTAAAATCTTGAGGTCGAGGGAAAGCTAAATGGGATTCATATCCGGACTTAAAAGAAGGTGCCGCGCTTCGGTTCTGGTGGCGGTTTTATTCATGGTTGGATGCGCGGTGGGTGACGAAAATCACCCGGGGATGATAGACGACCTCAGCTCGGACACGCTTGCGAGGCTGCTCCAGTGGACGGCGCCGGGCGACAACGGAAACAGCGGAAGGGCCACGATATACTTCCCCAGATACTTCGAAACGGAGGAAATAGAGGAGATACTCGGGGTACCGTCGCTGGACGGTGTTCCCTTCATCGAAATAGAAGAGACTGTAAGAAATAATTTCGACACAGCTACCCAGGTGCCGGATTTCGATCAGCCCCAGAAAGCCGGCTCGCCCGAGAGCTTCCTCGTGCCCAGGATAGATATATTGGGGTCGACCGAATACTACTTTTCCGTGCGCACGAACGACGAGGTCGGGAGCTCCTCCCAGCCGTCTAACGTCGCATCCATAACGACCGGGATTCAGAATGTCAGGTACGTAAGCTCCGACCCGGGGAGCTGCCTCGGCACCGGGCTTTCGGCCGGCAACTACAACGGCGACAGAACCACGAACGAGCAGGGGCTTACCGTGAGCCTTAACGACTACGCCATAGGCGATCCCTGCCTCGGCCGCGTATATATATTCTACGGACAGAATAACCTCACTCAGAACGGGACCGGAGTTATAGACGTATCCACTGCCGACGTCACCATCATCGGCCCGCCGAACGAGAACTTCGGCGCCTCGCTCGCGACGGCTTCAGACTTCGAAGGCGACCCGCGGGCACTCGAGCTGGTCATCGGGGCGCCCGCTTTCGACAACAGCAGGGGCAAGTTTTACGTCGTGTTCGGGAGCCTGGAATTTCCGAGCGTCATTAACCTCACCGACGGAAGCACCGAGCATATAGAGGTTGAAGGGGAAAACCCGGGAGACAACTTTGGACTCATCCTCCAGGACGGCGCGGGCATAATGAACGGCAGGGGCGTTATGTTGGTGGCAGCGCCGTTTTTCAACGCCGCTACCGGAAAGGTTTATGTCTTCAAGGGCCCTGACCTCAGCAAAACTTCCGTAAACCAGGCCGCATCGGTGGCGCACGCAATGTTCACCGGGCAGCAGGTAGACGGATTTTTCGGGTTCTCGATGGCCCTTCTCGGGAGGATAGATTCCAGCAGCTTCGACGAGTTCGGAATCGGCGCTCCGGGGCTCGGAAGGGCTTACATATTTAAAGGCAAAAATAATCTCAACAGCATAGATCTCGCGACGGGTCTCGGGGACACGCTCTTGATTCAGGGCAATGCCGCCGACAGCTTCGGATTCAGCATTTCGGGCGACGGCGACGTCGACGGGGAATTCAACGAGGACGGCCAGGTCAACAATAGCAGGCCGGACGTCGTAGTAGGGGCGCCGGGGGCCAACGGCGACACCGGGGCAGTTTTCCTTTACTCGGGGCAGGTGCTGAGAGATGCATACGACAACGGCACGCCGATTACCATAGAAACGGAGCTTTCGGGTTCCGTCCCGGGCGAGCAGTTCGGCTCCGCCGTATCAATCCTGCCGAATCTTACACCCGCGCCGCAGGTCAGGAACCGCGATACCGCCAATGTTCTCATATTTGTAGATAGTAACGCCGATATAGCAGTCGGCGCGCCCGGCAGCGGAAATGTTTACGTCTTCTTCGGACAGCCGAACATGCCGCCCTTTTTATCGTCGAACGAGGCGAACCTGACGATACCGGGTGCCGAGGGAGTTTCTGAATTCGGCTCTTTGGTTATCGAGCTTTTCGACGTCAACGGTGACGAGATAGACGACATGGGCGTCGGGAGCGACGGCTCGGTAAGCATTTACTACTGAGCACGTCGGGTTCCGGGTTGTACAATCCCGGAGCTGATGGGATAAGACGCGGGAAGTCTGTTTGGCCGGAAGTACTACGGGCTTATTCGTATCTCAGGGCCTCGATGGGGTCGAGCCTTGCTGCCTTTCTCGCCGGGTATATACCGAAGAATATTCCTATCAGGGCGGCGAATCCGAAGGATAAGAGAACCGACTCGGGGGAAATTACGGTTTCCCATCCCGTAAGGGACGACGCTATCTTCGAGCCCGCGATGCCGGCTACGATTCCTATCACGCCGCCGGTGAGCGACAGCAGTATGGCCTCTATAAGGAACTGAACCATTATGTCCCTGGGTTTGGCTCCGACGGCCATCCGGATTCCTATTTCTCTCGTCCTCTCGCCCACGGATACGAGCATGATGTTCATGATGCCGATACCGCCCACGATGAGCGATATGGACGCTATGCTCCCGAGGAGGACGGTCATGATGTCCGAGATGTTGAATATCCTCTGTATGATCCCGAACTGTGACCGGAGATAAAAGTTGTCTTCGGCTTCGGACCGGAGGTTCTGCCTTTCCCTGAGAAGCGAGGTTATCTGCGATTCGGCGAGCGGTATGTCGCCGGGGGCGTTCACCGATACCGATATCGTTTCCAGGCTGTTCGTGCCTAGTATCCTCTTCTGAAACGTCGTGTACGGGATTATCACGACGTCGTCCTGGTCGCGCCCTCCCGTCGTCTGGCCGAGGGATTCCATGACGCCGATGACCTTGAACGAGTTCTTTCCGATCCTGACTGTCTCACCGACAGGGTCCCTGTAGCTGAAGAGGCTCGAGACGACCGTGGCCCCGAGGACGCAGACATTCTCGGCGGAGGCGACGTCTTCCTTGTTGAAGAAGACACCGTTTTCCGGATACCAGTCGTTTATGAATACAAACTCCGGGGAGGTGCCGACTACCATGGTGAACCAGTCCCTGTTACCCCATACTATCTGCTCGGGGTTGTCTATCATCGGGGCGACGTGGGTTACTATAGGGAGGCTGCCTATGGCCTCGGCGTCGTCTGTAGTCAGCGTTATAGCGCTCTCCTGGACGCCGACGCCCCTTTTCCCGGGGTTGACGATGAGGGATTTCCCGCCGAGGCTCGTCAGCTGTTTTTCTATCATGAGGTTTGCGCCCTGGGTCAGCGCGACGAGGGATATGACGGCCGCGACGCCGATTATGATGCCGAGCGTCGTGAGTATGGAGCGGACCTTGTTCGTCCTTATAGCCCTCGACGATACCCTAAGCGCTGCGGTGATGTTCATAATCTTTCTCGAGGCTGACCGGGTCCTTTATCTCCGTCCGTTGTTCAGCCTTTCCTCCGAGACGTTTCCGTCCTTGAATACTATGGTGCGGGCCGCGTAGGCGGCGATGTCGCTTTCGTGCGTTATGGCGATTATCGTTTTTCCCTGCGAGTTGAGCGAGACGAATATCTCCATTATCTCGGCGCTCGTTTCAGTATCGAGGTTCCCGGTGGGCTCGTCGGCTAGGATTATGCTCGGATCGTTTACCATCGCACGCGCTATGGCTACCCTCTGCTGCTGTCCGCCCGAGAGCTGCGAGGGGAGGTGCCTTTCCCGTCCGCCGAGCCCCACCATCGAGAGCGCGGCGAGCGCCGTCTCCCGCCTTTTTTTTTGCGGCGTGTCGTTGTATACCATCGGGAGCTCCACGTTTTCGAGCGCCGTCGTCCGCCCGAGAAGATTAAAGCTCTGGAAGACGAATCCTATTTTTCTGTTCCTGATTTCGGCCAGCTCGTCGCGCGAGAGCGTCGAAACCTCCTGGCCGTCG
>JAGVLR010000016.1 GCA_020054175.1 Candidatus Dadabacteria bacterium | reverse complement strand
GAGAATATCCATATATCGTGTCATTTTTACAACCCCCTTTGCGATATTTACCGCAATCGATTACCCCCGGTCTCAAATCCGTTTCGTCCGTCCTAAAACACCGGTCATTTAATGAGGGACGGTATGACGGGTTTTATCACGAGCTGAATGTTCCATCTCTGCCCGAACTCGTCCGGATGCCAGGGCATCCACTGCCCCTGTAGCGAGAGTCCGACAGGAAGCTTCCCGACCTTCACAGTCTTTCCCACACCCAGACCTACCGGGAACGTGACTTTATCGCCGTCGTCCGCCTTCCAGTTTATGAGAACGTTAGGCGACATGCCGATATTCCACGCGCCGGGCAGAAAGCGGTAGAGAAAATACTGTATATTCGCCTGGCTCGTATCCGGCCTGTCGCCGTCCCCCGCGACCGACCACCACTGCTGCAGGAACACCCCGAGCATCCAGTCCTTGTTGAACCAGCCGACGACTGCCGCGGGGCCCATCTGGAGCTTCCCCTGCCCTAATCCGTCGTCAGTAGCCGTCGGGAAGATGAATGAAGGCCCGAGGCCGAGTATCCAGTTTTTCGTAACGGGCGAGAGGAAAGGCGAGAACGCTATGTCGCCGAGGCCGTCCTTGTTGTCGAACCCTCCGCCCTCGAAGACAGGCGCGGAAAAGACTATCGGAATCACGGGCCGGACTATGAGGTTCAAGTCCTTCGTCAGGAGAATCGGCATCACCGGCTGGAAATTGACGAGGCTCTGAACGCGCGTCTTGTCCGAAGGCGGCCCGTCGAGGAAATAGTTATTGAACTGGAATGTAAGATTCCACACGCTTGAAACGGGATTTTGCAGCTCGCGGTTAAGATCGTCGAGGCTCTGCTGGTGGGGCTCCCCGCCCTGAGCGCCGGAAGACGGCTGCTGCGCCGCCGCGCCTGTCGCCAGAAACCCAATCGCCACGAAAAGAAATACGGCTATTCTCATTATATCTCGTCTTCAGTCGAATTTGATTATTTCACTTCCACAAAATCCCCCGGCTTCCAGCTCCCGTCGAACGCCGGTCCTTCCGGACCATAAATCCGGAAGTAAACGAACCATCCCTTTCCGGGAATCGTCTTGATCCACTGCCCTTCGAAGCCCTCCGGCGCAGTAGGACCGAAGTAAAGGTCGAGCGGCTCCGCCGAAGCCTTGTCCTTGAGCTCGAAGAGCGAGCGGAGGGCCGCGTAGCCCTGGTCCGTCTGTATCTGCGAGCGCGTTTCGGCGTCGTATACAGTCACCGACCAGAAGAGCTTTCCCGGCACCGGCTGCGGCACCGTCAGCTTGTATGTCTTGCCGCCGTCGAGATACGCGCCGTTATTGTCGCGAAGTCCGAGCCAGTAAAGCGAGCCTGCACCGGCGGAGCGGCAGAACATGGCCGGCGAAGCACCTATCGCCTGATAGAACCATTTATCCCGCGCGTGGAGATCTACGTAATCCTGTGTGTTGAAGCCCCCGTCCTCGAACCTGAGCGCCGCCCACTCCCAATTGCGGTCCGGCCAGACGATACGGTCGGGGCTGTTGTCGGCGAAGGACTCGACGCGCATCTGCGCGTTGCCGATGACGGCCGCCTGCTCCAGGATCGCCTTCATGCGGGCGTCGGGCGCGAAGGGTTTTCCCTTCTCGATGCCGAGCGCCGCGAGCTCGCCGTAGTAGTCACGGTAAGGCACGTAGGGAGGCTCGGTGTCGATGATCTCGTGAAGCACTTCCCAGAATCCGAGGTTATTTTCGATGGCGAGCGGGGTCGTATCTTGCGGGAACGGAGTAAGATCGATCCATTCCGGCTCGGTCCAGCCCGCCGGGGGATCGAGCGGCTTCACTTTTATAGTCTTTATACGTTCGATGGCGCCAGCGACGTCCCCGCCTACAGGCAGCGAGCGCACGCCCACGAGGACTTTATTCGTCGTGGACTCAGCCTTATGATAGCCCTCGGGGACTTCGCCATCGTAGCCCGGGGGCAGCAGGACGAATTTCCCGCCCTTGTCGCCATCGGGGCCCGGAAGGCCCATGTCGGCGATCCAGCGCTGGTTCAGATCCATCGCCATGACGATAAGCTGCCCCGGCGGAATCTCGACGGTCATCGGCCCGTCCGCGAGGTCGAGCAGAAGCGGCCCGTACGGCGTATCGGAATTCGCTGTAAAAATAACGTGTATAGGCTTTGTATCGAGCGTGCCGAACTTTTCATTCTCGACGAGGCCGACTTTCTCGCTGCCCTTGAATATCGCCGCGCCGGAAACGGACGGATAGAAGAACCTGTAGGCCGCCACGGCGCGGTTAAGATCCGCATCGTCGTAAGCCTTTTGAATGGTTTCGGACGCCGGGAAGCCGCCAGTGAATTTGTATTGCGAATCGGAGTCCTGCGCTCTGGAGGTGAATACAATCGGGCCGGCGATGATCGCGAGAATCAGCGCCGCGCATAGAATCGACGACGTACAAAATCTCTTACCCATTATAACCCCCCGTCACTTTTCGTCTGCATTTCCTTCGGCTCCATCACGCACCGAAACCCGAGGTGATTGGTGCCGGTGCTGATCTCGCCCTTGCCCCGGGTGCCGACCATATACCTCGTGCAGTACTATTCGGTGCAAAGGTAGGAGCCGCCCCTGTGGACGCGCTTCGTAACGCCCGGCTCGGCCGGATCGTACGACGACACCGGGCCCGTCGGATTCTTTGCGACGCCGCCGGTGGCCGCAAGCTCGGAATAGTAGTCCGGCGTATACCAGTCGCTCACCCACTCCCACACATTCCCACTCACGTCATAAAGGCCGTAGCCGTTTGGCTCGAAGCTGGCGACCGGCGCGATTCCGTCGTACCCGTCCTCAGGGATCTCGTTATACGGGAATTTCCCCTGGAACGTATTCGCCATGTATCCCGCGCCGGGCATGAGATCGTCCCCCCACGGGTAGAGCTTCCCGGTGAG
>JAGVLR010000229.1 GCA_020054175.1 Candidatus Dadabacteria bacterium | reverse complement strand
GGCGGGAGGAGCGGCGGTTTTTCTTTCTTCGAAGATTCGCGCTGAAATTCCATTTCGGAGACGAGTATGCTCGGCGCAATCGTCGACACGGGCACATACCCGGATTCTGCCCCGCAGAAGCCGTTGAAGACGGCATAGTCGTCGCCTGTGGCTATTATCTTGTTTATCGTCACCAGCGGGGTTCCCACTATCTCGATATCCCTGACAGGCGTTTCTTCTCCCGTTTTGGGGTTGACCTTATACAGGACGAGCGGCGTCCCGCGGAAGGCCTGGAAGTTATAGGACGACGTGTTCGTCTCCCCTCCCCTCATGCTTTTAATGATCAGCCCGAACGGTTTATTCTGCTTTCTGACCTCTTCGATGAGCATCTCTTTTAATTTCTCCCTCGGGTATTCGGCCGTGGATTCGACTATGGTATTGCTCATCCTGGCCATGGGAGATATGCCGTAAGAGGCCCTCCCGTGGCCGTTCGATTTGTCGAACCCCTTTACCGGGGTCCTCGAAAGGAGGAAGTTTTTGAGAACGCCGTTTTCGACGAGGACTACTCTCTGACCGGGGATGCCCTGGTCGTCGAAGGGATAGTAGCCCATGAGGTGTGTTCCCTGAAAATTATTCATAGATGGGTCGTCCACAACGGTGAGAAAATCCGGGATTATTTTCCTTCCGATCTTTTCCTTGAAGGTCTGTCCTTCGTCTTCGTCGATCTGCCTCTCGCCTTCGAGCCTGTGCCCGAGGGCTTCGTGGAACACCACCCCGGCCGCCTCGGGCTCGAGGAGCGCGGGCACGGTTAAAGGCTGGAGCGCCCTGGCATTCCTCATGAGCAGGGTTTCTTCGACCATCTCCTTTACGGTCTTTTCAAGCTCGTCCGGTGGAGGAATGTCGCCGGGTGAAACGTAGTAAAGATTCCTGTAATTCTCTATGATTTTGCCGTCGTCGGCCCTGGCCGTGACCTGGGCGTCGATCGAGTAGAGTATCTCGTCCCTGATGTAGCGGGTTCCCTCCGTGTTGACGAAGTATATAGTCTCCTTCTGCGCCGTAACCGCAATGTCGGCGTCAAGAATGTCTCTATAATTTTTATAGACTGCGGATACGTCCCTCGCGATCTTCTCCCATTTTCCGGGGTCGAATGTAAATGTGAGCTCGGGGCCGTAAAAGATGTGGCTGGCCTCTTTCGTGAAGCTCCCGATTTCTTCGTCCTTCACTTCCTGAACGTGGCCCGCCTTTTTGTTGAGGTACTGCGTGAGGGCATCCTTGTATGCGTAATCCGTCACCTGCCAGAGCACAGTCCTTATGGCGTCGGGGTTGTTGTCTATAGGCACGGAGGCCGCGCCGCTGAACGGCAGGGCGCCGCCCGAGCGTCCCTTGACGGAATTGTCGAACTCGTAGTCGCCCACGCGCACGTCCACGAACAGACGTCTTATCCTGTTTTCGGTCGACGATACGATAGCGCCGTACTTGGCCTCGATCTCGTAAAATGTATTGTCCTTGATCTGATAGCTTATGAAATAAGGGTCCTCGTAGCCTTCGAGCCTGAGCTTTGCCATGGAGCGAGTGAGCTCGTCGCTCATTGCGTCGAGGACCAGGGCGTCGCTCCTTTTTGTGTCCTCGTTCGGCGGGGACGGTAGAGCTGAAGCTGAAGCGAGAAAACTAAAAACTGCGAAAAAAATAATCAGCGGCGCTGACCTGAAGGCGATGAGTCGTGAATTCATAAGTTTAAAAGATTACTCTTGAGGAAGGCGATGTAAAGCCGCCCGGCCTTTCCTACCCCTTGTAGAGATAGAGAGTGGCTATAATCATGGCCAGTGCCAGCCTGTATATGACGAACACCGTGTAGCTCGCGCTTCTCACGAATTTGAGGAGGAACTTTATCGCTAGAAACGCGAAAACCGCCGAGGTCAGAAGGCCCGCTATGAAAGGAGTGCTCGTGACGGATGCCGGGTCGAGGTGCCTCAGCTCGAAGACCCCTGCGCCCGCTATGAGCGGGGCCGCCATAAGGAATGAGAACTTGGCCGCTTCGTCGCGCTTGAAGCCGCGCATCATCGCCCCCGTAATCGTGACGCCCGAGCGGGAGACGCCGGGGATTATCGCGAGGGCCTGAGAGAGGCCTATTATCAGGCAGTCGGCGATATTCATGTCGGTGACGGATTTTCTTTTTTTGGAGAACCTGTCGGAGAGATAAAGCAGAATCGCGAAGGCTGAAAGGAAGAAGGCTATCGAGAGCGGGTTCCTTAGAACTCCCACCGCCTGCTCCTCGAAAAGAAACCCGGCCAGCCCGCCGGGTACGGTCGCGATTATGAGATAGAGACCTATTCTTCCGTTTGGGCGACCATCGAAGCTTCCCTTAAAAACGCTTCGTACAAACTCGCCGATGATATGCACCCAGTCGCGCCAGAAAACGAAAATTATCGCGACGAGGCTGCCTACGTGAAGGGCTACGTTGAACGGAAGACCCTGGTCCTTCCAGGAAAAAAACCACGGCACGAGAACGAGGTGCGCAGTGCTGCTTATCGGAAGAAATTCCGTTATACCCTGCACCGCCCCCAGGATTATCGACTGTAAAAGGTCCAATTAATTCATTCCCTTGCCGCGTATCCTTTGCGGTGCAAGCATATCCCTCAGAAACGAGCCTGTGCAGGACGCTTTGTTTGCGGCCACCTCTTCGGGTGTCCCTTCGGCGGCGACGTATCCGCCCCCCTCTCCGCCCTCGGGCCCCATGTCTATCAGATGGTCCGCCGATTTTATGACGTCGAGGTTGTGCTCTATCACTATAACAGTATTTCCCATGTCCGTGAGCCTCTGGAGGACGTCTATAAGCTTTCGCACGTCGTCGAAGTGAAGGCCTATGGTAGGCTCGTCGAGAATGTAAAGCGTTTTGCCGGTGGCGCGCCGCGAGAGCTCGCGAGAGAGCTTTATGCGCTGCGCCTCGCCGCCCGAAAGCGTCGTCGCCGGCTGGCCGAGCCTTATGTATTCGAGACCGACGGCTTCGAGCACGTCGAGCTTCGATTTTATATGCGGAACATTCCTGAAAAATTCGGCCGCCTCGCTGACGGTCATGTCCAGAACCTCCGCGATGTTTTTACCATTATACTTAACTTCGAGAGTTTCGGAATTATATCTGTGCCCGCCGCATCTCTCGCACGTAACATAGACGTCGGGAAGAAAATGCATCTCTATCTTGACGACGCCGTGGCCGAGGCAGACAGGGCACCGTCCTTCTTTGACGTTGAAGCTGAACCGCCCGGGTTTGTATCCCTTGATGTTCGCCTGCGGCAGCATCGCGAAAAGGTCCCTGATGGGTGTGAATATTCCTGTATAAGTCGCGGGGTTTGACCTCGGGGTCCGGCCGATCGGTGTCTGCTCGACGTTGACCACTTTATCTATGCCTTCGTCGCCCGTGAGACTCTCGTGCCTGCCGACGTACTCCTTGCTCCGGTAGAGCTTTTTGCCGAGGGCGTTGTAGAGCGTGTCGATGACGAGCGTGCTTTTGCCCGAGCCGGATACTCCTGTCACACAGGTGAAGACGCCAAGCGGGAAAGAAACTTCGACTTTTTTGAGGTTGTGTTCGGAGGCCCCCTCGATTTTTATATGCCCGTTCGGCTGCCTTCGCCTCGCTGGGACGGGGATCGTAATCTCTCCCGAGAGGTAGCCTCCCGTGAGCGAATCGCGCTTTTTAATAATGTCGTTTACATCTCCTTCCGCCACGACCATGCCGCCCTTCTCGCCCGCCCCGGGGCCTATGTCGACGATGAAGTCGGCGCTTCGTATGGTTTCCTCGTCGTGCTCGACGACTATGACAGTGTTGCCTATGTCGCGGAGGGATTTGAGCGTATCTATGAGCCTCTTGTTGTCCCTAGGATGAAGCCCTATTGTCGGCTCGTCGAGGACGTAGGTTATGCCTGTGAGCTTAGAACCCACTTGAGTGGCGAGCCTTATCCTCTGGGCCTCGCCGCCGGAAAGGGACGGTGCGGTGCGGTCGAGGGTGAGATATCCGAGGCCGACCTCAGTCAGAAATATTAGACGCGATACGATTTCAGTGACTACCCTCTCGCCTATTGCTTTTTCGCGGGGCGTAAGGTTTAAATTACTAATAAATTCAAGCGCTTTTGACGCCGACATCGATGCCACGCCGTATATGGATTCACCTTCAATAAGCACCGACAGGGCCTCTTTCCTGAGCCGGGAGCCGCTACAGACGGGGCAGACAGTCGTCCTCATGAACTGCGCCAGCTTTTCCCTGACAG
>JAGVLR010000197.1 GCA_020054175.1 Candidatus Dadabacteria bacterium | reverse complement strand
TATACAGGAAGCACTACCTCCCCAACTACGGCGTATTCGACGAGAACCGCTACTTCCAGTCGGGAACGAGAGTTCCCGTATACAAGCTCGGCGGGGTCATATTCGGCGTCAACATATGCGAAGACATCTGGTACCCCGGTGACCCGACGAGAAGGCAGTCCGTTCTTGGCGGCGCGCAGCTCATAATCAACATCTCGTCCTCTCCATATTATATGTCGAAGGTTAAGGCGAGGGAGCAGATGCTCATAACGCGCGCGAAGGACTATTCCGTCGTCGTCGCCTACTGCAACTTAGTGGGCGGACAGGACGAGCTCATATTCGACGGACACAGCGTCGTCATCGGGGAGAGGGGCGATATACTCGCCCGCGGGAAGGGTTTCGAAGAAGACCTCGTAATCGCCGACATAAATGCGTCCCGAGTATTCAGGTCACGCATCCACGACCCCCGGAGAAGAAAAGAACAGCTCGCCCTCATGGCTCACTCCGAAGAAGCGGAGCTCATAGACTTAACCGACAGGAAATCCAAAAAGACCACCAGGCTCGAAATAACACAATCCGTAAACGATTTCCTGTCTGTCGAGGAGGAGGTTTTCAAGGCGCTTATACTGGGCACAAGGGACTACGTGAGGAAGAACGGCTTCACGAAGGCTGTTATAGGGATGAGCGGGGGCATCGACTCGGCCCTCGTCGCCGTCGTCGCTTCGGAAGCCCTCGGCAGGGAAAACGTGTCCGGCGTAACTATGCCGTCCCGCTACAGCTCCCCCGGGAGCGTGACCGATTCCGAAGAGCTCGCACGGAACATCGGCATGGAGCTTCTGGAGATACCGATAGAAAAGGCCTTCAGCTCTTTTAACGACATGATGTCCGGCGTATTTTCCGGGCTCGCGCCCGACATGGCGGAGGAGAATCTCCAGGCGAGGATAAGGGGCAATATCCTGATGGCCCTTTCCAACAAGTTCGGCTGGCTCGTTCTCACGACAGGCAACAAGAGCGAGATGAGCGTCGGGTACTGCACGATGTACGGCGACATGGCGGGCGGCTTCGCCGTCATAAAGGACGTTCCCAAGACCCTCGTTTACAAGCTGTCCGAGTACTATAACGAATGGAAGGGAGGGAATGTAATCCCGAAAGCGATTCTGTCGAAGCCACCTTCGGCAGAGCTAAGGCCTGGCCAGCTCGACACTGACTCGCTTCCGCCTTACGATGTCCTCGACCCTATCCTCAAGGCCTATGTCGAGGACGACCTCAGCGTCGGCGAGATTGTGTCCCTCGGGTTCCCCGAACGCACGGTGAAGGATATTATAAAGATGGTCGACCGCAACGAGTACAAACGCCGGCAGGCCCCGCCCGGGATCAAGATAACCGCAAGAGCGTTCGGAAAAGACCGCCGTTTTCCGATAACGAATCTCTACAGGGAATAGAAAATCTCAGCCGGTCTTAGCGCTTAACCCCGTTTTATGATATAATAAACTTCGGGGTTCTTGAAAGTTTTTCCCGTGTTGACTTGTGCCTGTTTTCATCTAGTCTTAATTTTGGGTTAATCGGCTTATACTGCGGGTCAATCCTTCGAATTAATTTAGTTTTTTGAGAAAACTGGGACCTCAGGAAGGTGTTATTATGAAGCCCTTTGGCTACCCGAAAAAGCAGGGTTTATACGACCCCCAATTTGAACACGATTCGTGCGGTATAGGGTTTGTTGTAAACTTCAAGGGGAGAAAATCACACAGCATAGTGGCCGACGCCCTTACGGTGCTGAGGAACCTTCAGCACAGGGGAGCGTGCGGATGCGAAACGAATACCGGCGACGGCGCGGGCATACTCGTGCAGATGCCCCACAAGTTCCTTGAGAAGGTCTGCAGGGAATCCGGCATAGAGCTTCCCGCTGAAGGCCGGTACGCTGCCGGCATAGTCTTCCTCCCGCAGGACGCGGGAGACAGGACCGAATCCATCGCACTTTTAGAAAAGATAGTAAGGGAAGAAGGACTCGAGGTCCTCGGCTGGCGCGAAGTCCCGACGGATAACTCCTCCCTCGGCGAGACAGCCCGTAAAGGCGAGCCCAGGGTCATGCAGTTTTTCGTATCCCGGAGCCCGGAGCTCTCGGACGGCATGGCCTACGAGAGAAAGCTTTACGTCATAAGAAAGAGGGCGGAAAACGAGATAAGATTCTCCGGGATACGGGGAGGGGAATACTTCTACGTTCCGAGCCTTTCCCACAGAACACTAATATATAAGGGAATGCTCACGACTTGGCAGGTCGAGCTTTACTACCCCGACCTCAGCGATCCCGACATGGAATCCGCCATAGCGCTCGTTCACTCGCGCTTCAGCACAAACACGTTCCCGAGCTGGGACAGGTCGCATCCCTACCGCTATATAATCCACAACGGCGAAATAAACACGCTCAGGGGAAACATCAACTGGATGCATGCCAGGGAGGCCGTGCTCGAAACGAACCTTTTCGGACCCGAGCTCGAAAAGATATTCCCGATAATACAGCCCGACGGCAGCGACTCCGCCAACTTCGACAACTGCGTCGAATTCCTTACACTTGCGGGCCGCCCGATAGAACACGCCGTCATGATGATGATCCCCGAGCCATGGTCGAACCACGAGACCATGAGCGAGGAGAAAAAGGCATTTTACGAATACCATAGCTGTCTCATGGAGCCGTGGGACGGACCCGCCTCTATAGCATTCACAGACGGGTTCAAGGTCGGCGCCGTTCTCGACAGGAATGGTCTCAGGCCCTCGCGCTACTACATTACAAAAGACGACGTCGTGATAATGGGCTCCGAAGTCGGGGTCCTTGAAGTCCCCGCCGATCGTATCCTCCATAAGGGAAGGCTCCAACCGGGGAAGATGTTCCTCATCGACACCGTCGAAGGGCGCATCGTCGAGGACGACGAAATAAAAGGCAAGCTCGCCGGGGAAAAGCCCTACAGGAAGTGGCTCGACGACAACCTCGTCAACCTTTCCGACCTTCCGGACTCGAACGGCGACCACGGCAAGGAAGGGTCGTCTCACGAAGACATACTTCAGAGACAGAAAGTCTTCGGCTACACGTTCGAAGAGCTGAGGGTGATCCTCGCCCCGATGGCGGCGAACGCTGTCGAGCCCATCGGCTCGATGGGAAAGGACACGCCCGTAGCCGTCCTTTCGGAAAAGCCGAGGCTCCTTTACGAATACTTCAAGCAGCTCTTCGCGCAGGTCACGAACCCGCCGATCGACGCCATAAGGGAAGAGCTCATCACGGCTACAGAGGTCACGATAGGGCCCGAGAGAAACATACTCGACCCTCAGCCGGAAAGCTGCCGGATGATAAAGCTCGACAGCCCTATACTGAGCAACGAGCAGTTGGGGCGCATAAGGGCGCTCGACAACCATGACTTCAAATCCGTAACGCTACCGATACTCTTTCCGATTGCCGAAGGGAGCGACGGGCTCGAAGACGCCCTGAAAGACCTTTTCACGAAGGCGGACGATGCTATAGAAGATGGCGCGAACCTCCTCATACTTTCCGACAGGGGTTTTGACGAGGACAACGCCCCGATACCGGCGCTCCTAGCCGTCTCCGGGCTTCATCACCACCTGATCCGTAACGGCAACAGGCTCAAGGTCGCGCTCATTATAGAGTCCGGGGAGCCGAGGGAAGTGCACCACATCGCCCTTCTCGTCGGCTACGGCGTAAGCGCGATAAATCCCTACCTTGCCTACGAGACCCTGGGCGACATGGTCGAGGAAGGGCTTCTCAAGAACATAGACAAAAAAACCGCAGTTAAAAATTACATAAAGAGCCTCGTGAAGGGCATCGTCAAGACGATGTCGAAGATAGGAATATCGGCTGTCCAGAGCTATCACGGAGCGCAGATATTCGAGGCAATCGGCCTTAACCACGAATTTGTGGACAAGTACTTCACATGGACCCCGACCAGGATCAAAGGGGCCGGTATAGAGATAATCACGAAGGAAATAATCATGCGGCATCAGTCCGCATACCCGGAAAGGGGCACACACCCGCTGACTCTCGACGCGGGAGGCATGTATCAGTGGCGCTCCGGCGGCGAGCATCACGCGTTTAACCCGAAGACAGTACACATGCTCCAGAACGCATGCCGCTCCGGGAGCTACGAAGCGTTCAAGAGATTCTCGACGCTCGTCGACGACCAGTCGAAAGAGCTACACACTCTGCGAGGTCTTCTCGATCTTAAGTTCGAGTCCGATCCGATTCCTCTGGACGAGGTCGAATCCGTCGAGTCCATATGCAGGCGGTTCAAGACTGGGGCTATGTCCTACGGCGCCATAAGCCAGGAAGCCCACGAGAGCCTTGCAATTGCGATGAACAGGATTGGCGGCAAGAGCAACACTGGCGAGGGCGGAGAAGATCCTTCCCGCAACACTCCGGACGAGAATGGCGATCTGAGAAGGAGCGCAATAAAGCAGGTTGCCTCCGGAAGGTTCGGCGTCACAAGCGAATATCTCGTCAACAGCGACGAAATACAGATAAAAATCGCGCAGGGGGCGAAACCCGGAGAGGGCGGACAGCTCCCCGGCAAGAAGGTTTACCCGTGGATCGCAAAGGTGAGGCTCTCGACGCCCGGCGTAGGACTCATTTCCCCGCCGCCTCACCACGACATTTACTCCATCGAGGACTTGGCCGAGCTTATACACGACCTTAAAAACTCGAACAGAAGGGCGAGGATTAACGTCAAGCTCGTCTCCGAAGTCGGAGTCGGCACCATCGCCGCGGGCGTCGCCAAGGGGCACGCCGACGTCATACTCGTAAGCGGCTACGACGGCGGCACGGGGGCTTCGCCTCAGTCGAGCATTCAGCACGCCGGTCTTCCATGGGAGCTCGGCCTCGCCGAGACGCACCAGACGCTCCTCGTCAACAATTTAAGAAGCAGGGTCGTCCTCGAAACGGACGGCCAGATGAAAACAGGCAGAGACGTCGTCATAGCGGCGCTTCTCGGGGCCGAAGAATTCGGCTTCGCCACGGCCCCGCTGATAGTCCTGGGCTGCATCATGATGCGCGTCTGTCATCTCGACACTTGCCCTGTAGGCGTCGCCACCCAAAACCCAGAGCTTCGGAAGAAGTTCACCGGCGACCCGGGCCATGTCGTCAACTTCATGCGCTTCATAGCGGAAGAAGTAAGGGAAATCATGGCCCAGCTCGGTTTCAGGACCATAAACGAAATGGTCGGCCGAACGGACAAGCTCGAAATGAGAAAGGTCATCGACCACTGGAAGGCAAAGGGCATCGATCTTTCGGACATACTCTACGAGCCGGACGTTCCACTCGACTGGGGACGTTACAACCAGGTGCAGCAGGACCACGGGCTCGAAGCGGCGCTCGATGTGACTACGCTCCTCGACATATGCAAGCCGGCGCTCGAAAAGGGCGAGCCGGTCGAGGCGATACTGCCGATAAAGAACGTGAACAGAACAGTCGGCACAATACTCGGGAGCGAGCTAACCCGCAAATACGGCAGTGACGGCCTTCCGGAGGATACAGTCCGCCTTCACTTCATGGGCTCCGCAGGGCAGAGCTTCGGCGCTTTCGCTCCGCAGTCGATGACGATGATTCTCGAAGGCGATTCGAACGACTACATAGGCAAGGGACTCTCGGGCGGGAAAATAATCGTCTATCCGCCGAAGGGGTCTACATTCAAAGCCGAGGACAACGTCATAACCGGTAACGTCGCGTTTTATGGCGCTACGGGCGGTGAGGCTTACATACGAGGCCGTGCCGGGGAAAGGTTCTGCGTCAGGAACAGCGGCGTTCATACTGTCGTCGAGGGAGTGGGCGATCACGCCTGCGAATACATGACGGGCGGACGTGTCGTCGTTATCGGTCCGACGGGAAGGAACTTCGCCGCGGGCATGTCGGGCGGCATAGCCTACGTGCTCGACGAGCAAGGAGATTTCGCCATTCACTGCAACAAGGAAATGGTCGCCCTCGAAACGCCCGACGAAGAGAACCTTGAAGAAATAAAGAGCATGATAAAGCGGCACGTCGAATACACCCATAGCGGGAAGGGCAGGGATATTCTCGC
>JAGVLR010000078.1 GCA_020054175.1 Candidatus Dadabacteria bacterium | reverse complement strand
TACCGGAGTTAATCCTTCCGAAGAAATTATCAAGATCGGCCCGTTGGTTATCAGGTTTCTGCTCACGGGCGACGATTGCAACGGCAGTGTTTCGATATTCGAGGTTCTCGTCCCCGCGGGGCAGAAGCTGGCGGCGCCTGCTCACAGGAACGACGCCTTCGAGGAAATCCTCTACGGCATCGAGGGCGTGCTGACCTGGACAGTCGACGGCGTCCCGGTCGAGGTCGGTCCGGGGCAGTCGTTATGCATCCGTCCGGGAGCGCTCCACCGCTTCGATAATTTCACCGGCGAAGACGTAAAACAGCTCGTCGTCATCAGCCCCGCGATACTGGGCCCCGAGTACTTTCGTGAAGCCGCAGCTGTGATCGATGCCGCCGCCGGAGGGCCGCCCGACATTGCCGCGATGCTGGAAGTCTTCAGGCGTCACGGAATGACTGTGCCCCCGCCGCCGGGTAAGTAGCGGGACGCGCAGGTTCGAGTCCGGCCCCGGGCACCAACAATTCCCTCGTCGTTTCATTTTCCGCCATGCGGCCGGGCGGGCCGTACTCCTGATTCCCGCATTTCATAACCAGAGAACATGCAGAAAACGACATTCAAAATAACCAAAATGGATTGTCCCTCCGAAGAGCAAGTGATTCGCATGAGGCTCGACGGTCTGGAAAATATACGATCGCTGGAATTCGACATACCAAATCGGCTTTTACACGTTTTTCATACGGACAGTAACGAGCAAATTTTTCGGCGGCTTGAAGCATTAAAGTTCGACGCCTCGATTCTTTCGACAGCTCCGGTCGGTGAGCCCACTGCCATCGATAATCAAGGCCGTGAGAGGAAGGTTCTCTGGACTGTCCTGGCAATCAACATTTCCTTTTTCGTTATAGAGGCCGTAGCGGGGGCGGTTTCAAACTCGATGGGCTTGATCGCCGACGGCCTGGATATGATGGCGGACGGTATCGTTTACGGACTCGCTTTGATTGCAGTCGGCGGGGCAGCGGCAAGAAAAAAGAATATCGCACAGTTCGCGGGCTACTTTCAGATTATTCTCGCCGTCCTGGGCTTTATGGAAATAATCAGGAGGTTTATCGGGGTCGAAAAAATGCCTGACTTCCAGACGATGATAGTCGTTGCGATCCTGGCTTTAATCGCCGACAGTTTTTGTTTGTATTTACTGCAAAGAAATGGCAGCAGGGAGGCTCACATGCAGGCGAGCCTGATTTTCACTTCAAACGATATAGTTATCAAGTTTGGAGTAATTATCGCGGGAATTCTGGTGCTTTTGCTCAACTCGGGTTATCCGGACTTGATCATCGGAGCAATAGTGTTTGCGATTGTATTAAGAGGGGCATACAGAATCCTGCAACTGGCGAAATGATAACTTAATCGCGGGTTCGCGCCAGTGCCGGTACGAGTCCGGCCCCGGGCATGCAATAATTTTTAGTTGAAGGCATAGATCACATCCGTGCCAAGTACGGCGAGAAGAGCAAAATAACACTTTCTTTACTGACATCTTAGTTCCTCGTTCATACCCCTGTGAAGTGAACGATTCACTGAATTCGCCTCTTGTGGGGTGGCGGGGAACCTGATAGTTTAAAAGATGAGGGAGTGGGTGTGTGAAATGGAGCATGCCGTTTACCCTCTATACAGCCTCGTTTTTATTGTAGCCGTAACCTCCTGTTATTGCTGAATTAATAAATCCTCTTGACAACGCAGGTGCGAATATGATAGAAGTGGGGTATCTTTATCATGTTGGATAATATCTCACGGATATTATCTGTACGGATAGTTCCTACTTGGCGAGTAGGGATTTTAGGCATTAAGATGCTCCTGTCTGGGGGTGAACTAGCAATGACAGCTCTTGCAGCGTTAGCACAAAAATTTAATGATACTTTGATAAATCCCGTAATACAAAAGGAAGAAACAATCTCCGATACCATGGGTCAACTTAAGGAAATGGTACGGGAGGTGGAGAATCTTATTAGTACTGAAGAGGCGCAAGTAAAAGAAACTAGAGCCATTTTTAATGAAATTCCCCCGGAGTTTGACCGCGAAGATCTGAATCCAAGATTAGAGCGTATGAAAATTAGCATTTCTGTACTTAGAGCTTCGAATTTCAAGTTGAGTAACGATGAAGAATTTGTGGCTATTTGCGATATTTTTTCTCATGGTCTTTCTTACCGTATTGAACGGATTATTGAAGATTTCGATGATTTGCTTGAAGATATTAATCTCAGCCTAGAAGCTCCAGATGAACTTGAGAAGATAGAACTTTTAGCAGAAGAGTATGCGAAAATAGTACAGGTAGACGATTAGGATACGCTATGTGCCAAACCATAAATTCTTAAAACCAATTCCCCGTTTTGATAAGGCTCTAAAACATATAGGTTCCAAATATCATTTGGATTCAGAGCAGATATGGAATCAGCTAAAAGTTTTGTGTGAGTTTCCTGAACTCGGAAACAAGATTCCACGCACGAAAGGGTTTCGTAAATATGGAACTGCTGTCCCTCCGGCAATAAATAAAAACGCACTGAGGTTTATATATATAGTTACTTCCAACGGGATAATTCCACTTGATTTGTATTGCAAGGGGGAACAAGAAGACTTATCCATGGATGCTTTAAAGTCAATTAGAAATGAATTGGAAGAAGCTATACAAGAATCTCGAAGTAAAAGAGACAAATAAACTTTTCTCTTTTACATATCAATGCACAATCTCTCCCTCGACAGGGTAGGGCATATCATGGGCGAGGTATTCCCTTACAGTTTGGCCCCGCTCCGTATGTGTTAATATGGTTTCGTGAATATTGCACGTACCATTGTACTTTTCCTGGTTCTCGTCGTCTTCCTCATAGGCGGCGCGTTCTGGCTGAGGAGCGCATATTTCGACGGGGGCGAGGCCGCGGAGGAAACTCTCTTTCAGCCCGCGAACAGCCGAGGCGATCCTCTCTTCGGCGTCTACGAAGGCAAGGCTCCGTGCGAGGACTGTAACGCCCTCAAGATCGGGCTCGCGCTTTACCGGGACGATAAAACGTGGGCGCCGACGACTTACAAGCTCGTCCGAGTATACGTCGGCAAAAACAACGACAGGGTAGTGAACGAGGGGGTCTGGAAGGTTGACGGCGAGGTCGAGGGCTATCCCGACGCGGTGGTTTACGAGCTGGCTTCGAGCGCGCCCGGCGAGTTCGAATCTTTCTGGGCGATAAACGACGATCTTCTCATGATCCTGGACGAGGACGGGAAGCCGCGCGTGGGGAACGCCGGGTTCGGATATCTGCTCAACAGGACGCGGTGAAAATCTTCCGTCAAAACGGTGAATCGCTATGAGTGAATATAATCCTATAGATCTCCTTTTCGGCGGCATGGGGCAGCTCGGCCCCGGGGGCGATGCATACACCCTCGACGTTTTAAAAACTCTCCCCGGAGGAGAATTCGAGACGATAGTCGATGCGGGCTCCGGCTCGGGGCGGCAAACCATAATGCTGGCCAGGGAGCTGAGGAAGGTCGTTCATGCAGTCGATAACCACGGGCCCTTTCTCGACGATCTCCGGCGTCGCGCGTCGGAGGCCGGGGTAGGGCACCTCGTAGAAACACATCTCATGGATATGGCGGAGATTCCGCGTGTCTTCAGCGCTATCGACCTGCTATGGTCCGAGGGCGCGGCCTACAACATCGGCTTCGAGAACGCGCTCCGCACGTGGGCCCCGGCGATGAAGCCGGGCGGGCTTATGGTTTTGAGCGAGCTTGCGCTTTTGAGCGAGGGCGGCCCGCAGGACGTGATGGATTTTCTGTTCGGCGTATACCCTTCGATACAAACCACGGCGCAGAATATTGCGTCGGGGCGCGGCGCGGGACTGCGCGCCGTCGATACATACACTCTCCCGCGCGAGGCGTGGGTGGAAGGCTATTACGACGTGCTCGGCCCGCGCGCCGAAAAGCTCCTGAACCATCCCGACTCGTCCGTGAGGGAAATGGCTGTCGAAACTTTAAGGGAGATAGATGTTTTCAAATCCTCGGGAGACAGCTACGGCTACGTATTTTACGTGTTCGAGCGCGTTGCCTGAGTGCAGGCGTTACAGTACTTGGAGATGTGCCGATATGTTAAGCGCTCTCCTTATCGAAGAGCGCTTATTTTCATATTCTGAATTGAAATCGGGATTGTGAAACTGTGAGTTATTTGTCCTTGGCTGTGATGGATGCTGTGACGTATGAGAAAATGAAATTCAGTTGATGTTGTTTTTCTCTTCCTGCTCCCATTCTTCCTCGTCATCTTCGTCGTCGTCCCATTCTTCGTCGTCCTCATCGAAAAGGTCGTCGTCTTCGTCATCCCAGGATTCTTCGTCGTCGTTTTCTTCGTCGTCCCACTCTTCCTCGTCGTCGT
>JAGVLR010000271.1 GCA_020054175.1 Candidatus Dadabacteria bacterium | reverse complement strand
GTTCAGGTGAAATATCTCTTTTGGAGGCTTCCGGTCTTTCTTGTGAACAACGAGCCTTTCGTCGAAGTATCCGAAGGGAAGAACCGTCAGTATGTTAAGCGATGCCGGGATGCCGAGATATTCCGCGAGGCCCTTTTTATCTATCATCCCTATCCAGCAGGAGCCGAGCTTTCGCCCCCAGGCCGTGAGCACCATGTTCTGCACCGCGCGCGTGCCGTCTATCTCGTGCCATTTGTTCGAAGGGTCCGTCAGGACGACCACCGCGAAGGGCACCTCGGATACGAACCTTCCGCTTGTACAGTATTTGGAGAGCTCTTCGAGCATGCTCCTCTCTCTCACGAGGATAAATTGCCACGGCTGCTCGTTTCGGGCGCTCGGAGCGAGCCTGCCAGCCTCCATGACCTCGGCGATTATTTCATCGGAAACATCTTTGGCTATGTAGCTCCTTATCGTGCTTAAAGTTCTCACACATTCAAATACGTCCATGCCGTCTCCCTGTCATAACGCATTCAGATTTTTGAACGACGATAATAATATTATACATTTACTGCCTATGGAGATTCGAATTGGGCAAAGTCGTTAAGGAAGGAGACAGGGCCCCGGAGTTCAGCCTGCAGTCAGGCGGGGGCGACGTTGTGAGCCTCGGGGATTTTCTGGGGAAGAGGCCTGTCGTAATATTCTTCTACCCCAGGGACAACACCGCCGTATGCACCAAAGAGGCGTGCGAGTTCAGGGACAGGTACGAGGAACTCACGGGGATAAACGGCGCCGAGGTTATAGGTATAAGCTCCGACCCTCCGGAATCGCATGTGAAATTTTCCGGTGCGCACAAATTGCCTTATACGCTCCTTTCGGACGAGGGCGGGCGCGTGAGGAAGCTCTACGGCGTTCCAAAGACGCTCGGAATACTCCCCGGAAGGACGACCTACGTAATCGACTCGAAAGGCATAGTGAGGCGCGTGTTTTCCTCGCAGCTGGATTACAGGAAGCACGTGCAGGCGGCAATCGATGCGCTCTCCGGCATGAAAGGTTAAGCGACTCTTCCGACTGTCTGCTTAAATTAAGCCCTACGGCGTGATATAGTTTCACCACCCCTATATTCTAAGGCCGTTAAAATCACGGTAATATAAAGGCTTAAAGCGGAGGCCGAGCGTGATCAACAAGAAACCATGGGCCGGAAGGTTCAAGAAAGGCACACACAAGGTGGCCGAAAAATTCTCGGCGTCGATAGACTTCGACAAGAGGCTCTATAGGGAGGATATAGAAGGGAGCATTGCGCACGCCGGCATGATGGCCGAAAACGGCATCATACCCAAAAACGAGGCCGAGAAGATAATAAAGGGGCTCCGCCAGATAGAGAAAGAAATCGAGAGCGGCAAGTTTCCGTTCAGGGAAGAGTACGAAGATATCCATCTCAACATCGAAAAGAGGCTCATCGAGAAGATAGGCGAGGTCGGGGGGAAAATTCATACCGGCAGGAGCCGCAACGACCAGATCGCCCTCGACATGAGGCTCTACCTCAGAAGGGAAATCAGCGAGATAATAGAGCTACTGGGGCAGACTTCCGAGAGGATAATCGACCTTGCCGAAAAGAACTTCGGCACAGTCCTCCCGCTTTATACTCATATGCAAAGAGGTCAGCCAGTCCTTCTTTCCCATCAGCTCCTCGCGCTTTACGAAATGCTCAGGCGCGACAGGGAAAGGTATATCGACTGCCTCGGAAGGGTGAACGTCATGCCGCTCGGCGCCGGAGCCGGAGCAGGGACGACATTCCCTATAGACAGGCAGCATACCGCCTCGCTTCTGGGATTCCCGAAGGTGACGCGGAACAGCATAGATACCGTCAGCGACAGGGATTTCATAATCGAGTTCATTTCGGTTTCGGCCAACCTCATGATGCATCTGAGCAGGATATCCGAAGAGCTCGTTCTGTGGTCGACGAAGGAGTTCGGATTTGTGGACCTCGGGGACGAATTCACGACCGGGTCCAGCATAATGCCGCAGAAGAGAAACCCGGACATGGCCGAGCTCATACGCGGAAAAACAGGCCGTGTGTACGGCGACCTGATGGCGATACTCACGATAATGAAGGGCCTTCCCTTCTCCTACAACAGGGACATGCAGGAAGACAAGGAGCCGATGTTCGACGCGGCGGACACTGTGAAATCGTGCCTCGCGGTCTTTCACGAGATGCTGCACACGATAGAGTTCAAAAAGGACAACATGGCTAAGGCGCTCGCCGAGGGCTTTATCACGGCGACAGACATCGCGGATTATCTCACCCGAACGGGGATGCCGTTCAGGCAGGCGCACGAGGTGACAGGGAAGATAGTCGGCTACGCCGAGGAGAAAGGGAGAGAGCTGATCAACCTTCACATCACGGAGTACAGGATGTTCTCCAAAACATTCGACGAGGATCTCTTCGATTACATCACACTCGAAGGGTCCGTCGGGAACAGAAAGTCCTACGGCGGGACGGCTGGGGAAAACGTCGAGCGGATGATTTCCGAGGCGAGGCAGGAAATAGAGGAGTGGAAGGAATGGGGGCAGGGCTCCCAGCCGCCGGGCAAATAAAGCCTGCGCGGATATCGATCCGGTAAATAAAAAGCTGCAGATTGAAAACCGGGCGGCTGCGCAGGCCCGGGACTATACCCCGATCAACCCCGGAGGAATGGATGGAGATTCACTCTGAGCGGAAAACCGGCGGAACAGAGCTGGGAAGGGTCCTTAACAGGTTCCTTGCGGCCGAGAAGAAGAGCACGCCGCTTCTCTTCTGGGCGGCGATAGCCGGGGCCCTGACAGGCATCCTCGGCGCGCTGTTTCAAATCTCTATAGGAAAAGTCGGCGGGTTAAGACAGGCGCTCATGGACAGCCTGCCGCAAACACCCTACATACTCGTCGCCGCCTCCGTTCTATTTTCAGCCGTCCTCGTATTCCTCGCGTTTCTTGTGGTAAGGAAGGCTGCGCCGGAAACCGGCGGGAGCGGAGTGCACGAGATAGAGGGCGCGCTCGACGACGTGAGGCCGATAAGGTGGAAGGCGGTTCTGCCCGTAAAATTCTTCACGGGTCTTCTATCGCTGGGCGGCGGGATGGTGCTCGGCCGCGAGGGGCCCACGATACAGATGGGCGGGAACGTCGGCAAGATGGTCGCCGACTTTTTCAAGGTGTCGAAGGACGACGCCCACTCGCTTATAGCCGCGGGTGCGGGAGGGGGATTGACTGCGGCGTTCAACGCACCCCTCGCCGGCATACTGTTCGTATTCGAGGAGATGCGCCCGGAGTTTAAGTACAACTTCCTCTCCGTGCAGGCCGTGCTCGTGGCCTCCGCCGCTTCCGACATCGCTCTCCGCGCGATAATGGGTCAGCAGCCGGATATACAGATGATAATGCTACCAGCCCCTTCCCTTTCGTCCCTCTGGCTCTTTCTCGTATTCGGAATACTGTTCGGTGTATTCGGCGTCCTCTTCAACTTCCTTCTCGTAAAGACTCTCGACTTTTTCTCGAATCTGAAAGGTTATCTTTTCTCTCTGACGGGCCTTCTTGTAGGCGGACTGATAGGGCTTCTCGCATGGTTTTTCCCCGATACCGTCGGCGGGGGATACGAAGTCATACCCAAGGCCATCTCGGGAGGCTTCCCCGTCATGGTGCTCCTGATACTGTTCGCGGCAAGGTTCGGCACGACGATGATAAGCTACGGTTCGGGCGCGCCCGGCGGCATATTCGCGCCGATGCTTGCGCTGGGAACCCTTTTCGGAATGTGGTTCGGGCATTATGCCGGCGTATTCGTCCCGGGGCTCGACATAAAGCCGGAGCTCTTCGCCGTGGCCGGCATGGCGGCCCTCTTCTGCGCGACTGTCAGGGCCCCGCTTACGGGTATCGCGCTCACTATAGAGATGACGGGGAATTATTTCCTCATACTGCCGCTCATAATAACGTGCCTTACGGCAACGGTTGTAGCGGAAGGACTCGGCGGGAAGCCGATATACACGGTTCTTCTGAGAAGAACACTCAACCTGGCGAAAAAATAGAAAGCGGAGACGACATTCCCGAGTTGTTACGCGCTACGCTCCGCCTGAGAAATTAAATCACGCGCGCGCCCCTGTTTCGTCGTCCTTGCATCCGCCCTCTCTCAATATCTCCTCAATCTCGTAACCGGCCGCGATGCTGGCTATGCAGGAGACAAGCTCGTGCGCGGGAGAGCATATAACGCATTCGGACCCGGGCTCGACGGGCACACCCTGGTAATAGAGCGGTGCGAACTCCATGCCGCGCGTGTTCAGGTTTTCGAGGCCGCTCTTGCCGCTGTTTATCCTGAGAAATCCGCCTGCGACCTTCGCGTTGACGAGATAAAAGACGGGCTCAGCGGCGGCGTCCGTGCCGTGAACGAGTGTCGTCGGTATGCCTTCCTGTATAACTATATCGCGGACGGGTTTTCCGCCCTTGCTTACGCGCATGCGCTTTCTGCCCTCGGCGTTCAGATTCCTTATTTCCTCGGGCCCCGAGACGCTTATAACGGCCATGCCGTAAGTGCCGGAGTTACTCTTGATGAAGAGGTAGGGCTTGTCGCTTACCCCCCTCGCGCTGTATTCCTTTTCGAGGCCTTCGAGCATTTCACCCGCTACTGCGGCGACCCTTTCGCGGTCGTCCGGATCGTCGAAATCGACCCCTTCGACGGGTACAGTTTCGACTGTTATTATCCAAGGGTCCATGCCGATTATCTCCGCCGCCTCGCGCGCAAGCCGGTTGTAGAATTCGAAATGAATGCTCTTTCGCCGGGTGTGCCAGCCGATTTCGACGGGCGGCTCGACTGGCTGAATTATATCGTTAAGCGACTTCGGGCACCTCTCCGAAAAATCGTTGTTTATCAGCAGAAGGTCGGGGACGGAGTTCGAGGTGAAGACCTTGTGATCTTCCTTTTTCACTTTGTAAGCGACGACGTCATCCCCACCCTGCGCTTTAAATGTCGCGCTGTCCTGCGTGAAGTCATCGCTGACTATGCCTATGTCGACGGAATAGCCGACCTTCGTGATTATAGACCTCAGCACCGAGACGTTTTCCCAATAAAAGGGATTTCTCGTATGCAGCTCGGGAATGATCGTTATGTTCTTAACGTTAGGATGCTTTTGTTTGAAGTAGGCCTTGAACAGCTGTGACGCCCTGTCCCTGGATTCCTGCGAGAGGTTGTTGAACCCCGCGGGGAATATGTTCGTATCGACAGGGGCTATCTTGTAATCCGATATGCGCAGGTCGACCGAGGAATAGAGCGGAATGAACTCCTTTTCGGCCTTGCCCAGGGCCCAGGATTCGAGCTTCCCCCGGTTCCGGGATATTTTAGCGTTTATTTCCCTTAGCTTTTTCATTTAAAGTATCAATCCTTAACGACGTACGTCCCGGCTATTTTGTCATGCCACGCCTGGCCTTCGGAATCGAACGCAGCCCAGAAGAAACCCGCCAGCATTACTATGGCCGAGATAAAATAACCAATCCATCTTAAAAACGCGTCCCACACCCCGACATCTTCACCCTCGCTGTTTATTACTCTTATCTTCATGAGCATTTTCCCTATCGTCTTCCCGGAGAGAGCGTGAAGAAATATGAAATATGTGGAGGCGAGGACAAAAAGGGCCGGAAAGAGATACCCTGCATTTTGAGATCCGGCGCCGGCCACGAAGAGACCGATCTTCAGCGTTACGTACGCGACCACAAATATTATCCCAATATCGACAGCAAACGCCGCTGCGCGCGGGAAAAAACCCGCAAGGTTATAAACATCGGTCCCTGGCTCGTTATACTGCTTTTCAGGCTCCGTGTAACGCTCTTCCTGCTCTGTAAAGGGGTCCCTGTATTTATCTGCACCGCCAGTATGTTCGGGGAGCCAGTCTTCCGGGCTGCCCTCTTCCTCTAACAGGTCCGGCTTTCCCCCCGCCGATTTATTAGAGGCTTCCTCCGCCTCCTCCGATTCATGGAATAAATCCATCTGCTCTCTGTGCTCTTTTCGATGAAAGTTAGGAGGGCCTTCGTCTGCATCGAGTCCGGAAGGTGCGGGCCTGTCGTTTATGGGAATGTTCAGAAGCTCGTCGGCGATAGAGCCTTTTTCAGACCGGTCTTCCGGCATGGATTTCCCGAGCGGCTCGTAATCGTGCTCGTCTTCCTCGCCGCGAATCAGGGGCCTCATACTCTGGTCGCCCTTTAGCTCGGAGCCGCACTTCTTGCAGGTGTCCAGATGATCGAAGCTGTTATATCCGCAAGTAGGGCACTTCATTTCTGTCTGCCGGAGAAATATTATAAAGAAGATACGCTAAAAATAAAAAAAATGCGCCCTGCCCCGGAAGGTCGGCGCCGCTTGACGCCGGCGGCTTCGGGATAGGGCGCAGCTCTGTAGTCAGAATTTTATGCTTACGAGCCCTGCGAAAGCTTTATGTCGATCGCGGACTTGAGGCCCTCGGGATTAGCCCCCGGAACTATCATTCCGTTTACGACGAAGGTCGGCGTCGACTGAACGCCTATGGAAGTCGCCTCGGCGACGTCCTTTTCAACCTTGGCCTTCACTTCCGGCGAAGCGATACAGGTATCGAACTTCTTTGTATCGAGCCCGATTTCCTTTGCATACTCGTTGAACTTCTGCTCGGAGTTTTCGAGGGTTATCTGCTTCTGGTTGTCGAAGAGCTTGTCGTGCATCGCCCAGAACTTGTCGTTGCCCTGCTGATAGGCGCATGAGGAAGCTATGGCCGCCGGCATGGCCCAGTTGTGGTTCCTGAGCGGCAGCTGCTTGAAGGAAATCTTTATCTTGCCGTCATACGCTTTGAGTATATCCGGGAGCATGTCCTTACCCCTCTTGCAGAACGGGCACTGGAAGTCGGAATATTCGACGACTACAATCTCGGCGTCCTTGTTCCCCTTAAAGGGTACGTCTTCGAGGACGATCTTTTCCATGATCTCCTGATGCGGGTCGACAGTGGTATCCATTATCTCGGTGCCGAGAACGAGATACTGTCCGTTATCGCTGATATATACCGGCACCTGCTGCGAGCCGCCCATTACGAACGATCCGCCCCTAAAACCTTTCATCTCCGATTCTTTGAAAGTTCCGGTATCCACTATCTCGCTGTTGATTATGAGATATTTGCCGTCGTCGGTCATGAGAAGGGGAAATTCGCCCCTGGGAATCGGTACCGAGCCCTTTTTAACGCCCTTTATAGGGGTGGCCTCGAATTTCTTGGTATCGACCACGTTGCCCATGAGGATGTACTTGCCGTCGCCGCTGATGACGAAGGGAACTTCCTGCGAGCCTGCAACCGAGCCTATAACGAACTTACCGGACTTGAGATCGCCCACCGAGCTCTTTTCGAAACCCTCTATCTCCACCTTGCTGTCGGACGGGATGTTGACCCCGAACCTGTTTTTAAAGAACTCCTGGAGCCTTGCGGTCTCCTCCTTCGAAATCTGCTGCGCATAGGCAGCCGTGCTTACTATCAGGAATGTAATAGATAGTATTGCAAGAGATAAAAATCTAAATCTCATACTTGCCTCCTTGGGTATAGATTGCTAAAACTATACCACTGAATGTTTATAATGCAATAAAATAAAGAAGCCCCGAATCAGTCGCTTCTGACTATAATCATTAGATTTTGGGTCTACGAAAATACCCTTTCGAAGATGCGGTCGACATGCTTTAAATCGGCCGAAGCGTCGAAGCACTCGTCAAGCTCGCCGGGCGTCAACGCGGCCGCTACGGCCTTATCCGCGGCCAGGAGCTCTCTGAAGTCGCCCTCCCCTTTCCACGTCCTCATCGCGTTTTCCTGGACCAGCCTGTAGGCGTCCTCCCTAGAAAATCCCTTTTCGACGAGTTTTAAAAGGACCTTCTGCGAAAATATGAGCCCACGGGTCATCCAGAGATTCTTTTTCATGTTTTCGGGATAGACCTGGAGGCCTTCGAGAAGCCCCGCAAGCCGCGAGAGCATGAAATCGAGAAGAATCGTGCCGTCGGGGCCGATCACCCTCTCGACGGAGGAATGACTTATATCGCGCTCGTGCCAGAGCGGAATATTTTCGAGGGCCGGGAGGGCATAGGACCTTACCACGCGCGCGAGTCCCGAGAGGTTCTCCGAGAGGACGGGATTCCTCTTGTGCGGCATCGCCGAAGATCCTTTCTGCCCCTGCGTGAACGGCTCTTCGAGCTCGAGCACTTCCGTCCTCTGGAAATGCCTTATTTCCGTCGCGATCTTCTCTATGCCGGATGCGATTATCGAAAGCGTGATGAAAAACTCGGCGTGTATGTCGCGCTGTACTATCTGCGTCGATATGGGAGCGGCTTTAAGCCCGAGCCTCCTGCACGCGTCCTCTTCGATTTCGGGAGGTACGTTGGCGAACGTGCCCACCGCACCGGATATTTTGCCCACGCTTATAACCTCGCGCACCCTTTTCATACGCTCGGTGTTCCGCTTCATCTCGTCGTACCAGAGAGCGAAAACGAGTCCCATGGTTTTGGGCTCGGCGTGAATACCATGCGTCCTTCCTATCATCGGCGTGTCCTTGTACTTATACGCCTGCTTTTTCAATATCTTCGTTACGGCCTTGAGGTCTTTTATTAGTATGTCGGAGGCGTCCTGGAGCTGAAGAGCGAACGCTGTATCGAGAACGTCCGACGACGTGAGGCCGAGATGTATGAACCTCGCCTCCTCGCCGACATGCTCGGAAACGGACGTCAGAAACGAGATGACGTCGTGTTTGAGCTCCCTTTCGAGCTCGTTTATTCTCACGACCTCGAATCCCGCCTTCTTCTTTATTACTTTTAACGCGCTCTTCGGGATGCGTCCGTATTTCGCCCAGGCCTCGCAAACCGCTATTTCGACCTTGAGCCAGTTTTTATACTTGGCCTCGTCAGTCCATAAGGACGACATTTCGGGCCTCGAATATCTGTCTATCAAATTACAAATACCTCCCCTGCGTGTTTTCTGGGCGCGACGGATATGGTTATGTCAGACTCCCCGCCGAATTTCCTCAAAACCCCGAAAGCCGATTCGTAGGCGACCTCGGGCCTGTTGTTAACCTGGCTCAGGTGGGCGAGGACGACCTGCCTGAGCCCGCGGTGTATAAGCCCCGAAAGGAGTTCCGATGCCTGGCCATTCGAGAGGTGGCCGAGGCGCCCTTTTATTCTCTGCTTCAGGTCCCACGGGTAGTGGCTATATAGTAGTATCTCCGGGTCGTGGTTGAACTCAAGTACG
>JAGVLR010000017.1 GCA_020054175.1 Candidatus Dadabacteria bacterium | reverse complement strand
GCTGTCCGGCGCCGACCGTCTGGCCGCCTTTAAGATACGTTGCCTTGCTTTTCGGCGGAAGCGTGACGGGGAGGGTAGCGGTGCTCGTAGCGATTATCCCGGCGACCGGGGCAGGATAGGATGTGTAAAGCAGCTTTACCTGCACATCCTTATAAGTGACGTCGGAAGTATTTTCTATGGTAACAGCGCTCAGTATCGCCACACGGGCCGCAGTGTAAAAAGACCAGTCCGTGACCTTTATAAACCATTCGGGATGAAGGACCTGGTTGCTGTTGTAATCGAAGGCGTCCTGGGAGTACGCATCCCGCTCCGTGTAACAAACGGCGAGGACCAGAAAAAGGGCCATGGCGAGACCGGCACAGAAACGCTTCATAGAAATAAGTTTAATATAAAACCGTTCCGACTACTACCGCGAAATTGCACACTCTAAAGAAGCTCGTTCGCGGTTATAATTATCCTGCTACGCCGCGAATTAAATGAAGAAAAACATACTGATAGCGATACTGGTTCTGGCCGCCGCCTCCGGTTGGGGGCTTTTCGCCTATTTTTATGCGAAATATGTCCCGGAAACCTATTACGGGAAGGTGTACCAGAGGCACGCTCCCGGCTTCTCTCTCACCGATCATAATGGAAATCGTATCAGCCTCGACGATCTCAGGAATAAAATCGTCCTCATTTCATGGGGTTACACCAACTGCCCGGACGTTTGCCCAATGACCCTTTCGAAGCTGTCGAAGGTGATGGAGCATCTCGGGGAGGATGCGGACCAGGTGGAAGTGCTGTTCGTGACAGTCGACCCCGAAAGAGACACCCCGGAGAGGATGAAGTCCTACGTCCCGTTTTTCAACGGGAAGTTTATCGGCGTTACCGGGACGAGGGCCGAAATAGACAAAATGGCTTCCGATTATAACGTTACAATCGTGAAGCACGAAGCGGTTTACGGGAGGAGTGAAACGGACACCTGGGACCGCTACCTGATGACCCATACGAATACCGTTCATCTCGTGGACAAGGACGGCAATCTCCTGCTTTCGTATCCGCACTACAAGCTGGACGTCGAAGGTATTACATCCGATATTAAAAAACTATTGCGATAGATTAAAAAAGAATCTACAATGCAGGTTATCTGTACGCCGCTTCCACGGAGGATTCATGAAGAGACTATCTCGAATTGTCGCCGGGCTCGCGCTTTTGATCCTTGTTTCGGTTCTGTCGACTGGCGGGTGCAACGATAAAAAGAAGAAGCCCGAAAGGGAAACTTTCGTCAATCCCGTGATAATTCACAGCCGTGACGGCCTCATCGACGAAGTGTTCGACGTCATCTTCTCCGAAAACGAGGTAAACGGAAAGAGCTTCGTCAGCGCTACCTACAACGGGACTTTCGTTCCCCCTGTCCTCAGCGTGAGAAGGGGCGACAGGATACATCTCCGCGTGAACAACTCCATAGACCAGATGACCAACATGCATTATCACGGGATGAACATAAGCCCGCTGAGCCCGTCTGACGATATCTTCATCATGATAACCCCTTCCAGCAGCTTCGATTACATTCTGGATATTCCCGAAGACCATCCCGAGGGGATGTTCTATTACCATCCGCACCTCTACGGCCTCACGGAAGAGCAGATCATGGGCGGAATGTCGGGCGGCCTTCTCGTGGAGGGTGTGCTGGAGCCGTTCCCGCAGCTCCAGGGCATAAAGCAGCAGATCATGTACCTGAAGGATATAGAGATACAGAACGGCGAGTTCCCCCCGTCCGGCGGCATAGACCCGAGCGGCCCGACGAACTTCACTGTAAACGGTCAGACGAATCCTGTTTTGACTATACGGCCCGGGGAGACACAGTTCTGGACGCTCATGAATATCGGGGCGGATCTTTACTACGACCTCGAGCTCGAAGGACACACGTTCTATGAAATAGAGAGAGACGGCAACAGGCGGAACCAAACCGTGGAATATTCGGACTTGCTCCTGCCGACGAGCTCACGGGCGGGGGTACTTGTGCAGGGCGGCGAGCCGGGCGTATACAGGCTTCGCGCGAAGAAGTTCAATACCGGCCCGCAGGGCGACCAGTACGGCGGCGCCACGCTTTTGACGATGATCGTGGAAGGCGATCCGGTGCTCGACCCGATAGAGCTGCCGATACCGCAGGACGACTTCCCGGTTGTCGAGAACCTGTGCGATATGCCTGTCCAGAGGGAGCGGGAATTCGTATTTTCGGAAACGGCCGACGGGGACACGTTCTTCATAAACGGGAAGGAATTCGATCCCTCGCGCGTCGATACCGTCGTCGAGATCGGCGGCCTTGAAAGATGGACGATTCTGAACGCGGCGCAGGAGCTTCACGTATTCCATATACACCTCACGGACTTCCAGGTCTGCGAGATCAACGGCGTGCCTCAGCCGTTTATAGGAAGCCAGGATACTGTGAATCTTCCCTACGATGGGCTCGACCCGAATTTCGAAGGTCCGGGCGAGGTTGTGGTCGTTATCGATTTCAGAAATCCGATCATAGAGGGTAAGGCCGTTTACCACTGTCACATCGGCGGCCACGAGGACAACGGGATGATGGCCGTATTC
>JAGVLR010000076.1 GCA_020054175.1 Candidatus Dadabacteria bacterium | reverse complement strand
TTTAAGGTGCACAACCTTCACATCGTGAAAAACACGCCGCTCGAAAGGATGTACAGGGCGAACCCGTTCCCGCTTTTCGGCTTCGGGGAATACGTCGATTTCATAGTCGAATTCCTCGAACGGCTATCGCCGGACATGGTCGTCGAGCGGCTGTTCACGGACACGCCCCGGCAGCTTCTCGTCGCGCCCGACTGGGGGAAGTCTCACATACAAGTCATGCAGGCGATTGAGGCCGAGCTCGAAAAGAGGGATACGTTCCAGGGAAGGCTCTGCGGCTCGGGTGATATAGCTGCCTCGGCTTTGTAACCGTGTCCAATCCACCCCTGTGCAACAGTTCCGGAACGTTGCGTAAATCTCCATAATTATTGAATAATATCTGCTGTTGATCATCTGCTCCCGGGTTTTGCGGCAATGATTGCCTCGTATTCCGAATCCGGGAATCTGTCTCGCACGGCTTCTTCCTGGCGGCCGCATGCAATGCGTGAGCTTTTGCTAATAGGCAATATACTTTTTCATATCTTGGGTTAATATTGATTGAGTAAAACCGGAGGGATAGATGATAAAAAGCTCGAACCCCGCACTCGGGGGTAAAACGTTCGAAAATCTCCAGCCAGCGCTTGCCGCCGAAGGCCGGATGACGATCAACGGCACCATAAACAAGACGCTCATACTGCTTGTCCTGGCGCTCGTTCCGGCGGCGTGGGTGTGGGATAAATTCTACAAGGGCGGAGCCGAAGCCGTCGGCAACTGGCTGCTCATCGCCGTCATCGCGGGGCTGGTCGTCGCGATGGTGACGATATTCAAGAAGACGTGGGCTCCTTTTACGGCTCCTCTTTACGCCATTATAGAAGGCGTCGTCATAGGCGGCATATCGGCCATTGCAGAAGCGCAGTTCCAGGGCATCGTGTTCCAGGCGGCGTCGCTAACGTTCGGCACTCTGCTTGCGCTTCTCGTCGCATACAGGTCGGGTGTTATAAAAGTTACCGAAAGATTCAGGCTCGGCGTCGTAGCGGCGACGGGCGGCATCTTCGTCGTTTACCTCATATCCCTCGGGCTCGGGTTTTTCGGTGTGAACGTTCCATACATCCACACGGGCGGCACGATAGGCATACTGTTCAGCCTCTTCGTCGTCGTGATCGCGGCACTTAACCTCGTCCTCGATTTCGATTTTATTGAGCGCGGGGCGGAAGAGGGTGCGCCGAAGTATATGGAATGGTACGGTGCGTTCGGGCTGATCGTAACGCTAATCTGGCTGTACATAGAATTCCTGAGGCTGCTTACAAAGCTCAGGCAGTGATTCATTCGAAATCAAAAAATCAAACCGGAGGCGTAATTTGAAATCCAACATTCTTGCAACAACTGCAGTGCTTATATTAATGGCGGCGGCATTCCTTTTCGGCTCGGCGGGCGAGTCGTTCGCACAGGGAACCCCTACGCCGCAGGCTCTCGGCGAGAAGCTCGTCGCGGGAATAAAGGCCAAGGACCGAAACGCCCTTACCGCCCTCATCAACCCAGAGGTCGTTGCCTACATGAAGAAAAACGACGAGGCCAAGCTCGAAGAGACGCTCCAGAACTGGCTGAACGCGGATGTGCCGCAGGACCACGAATTCGTCGTGCATTCCGTTAAGGACATCCCCGACTATAACGCCGCATCGAAGACGCTCACGTTCGGCGCTGTTACGATGTATTTCCCGGTCGCCCCGACGGACTTCCTTATACTGGTCGGCGAAGTCGAGGCAACGGTTAAGGAAGACGGAAAGGATGTGGTGAAAAAGGGGAAGGCTCCTATCACCATCGATGCCGTCATGCAGGACAAGGGCAACTGGTATGTCGTCCTTCCGGTCATCACGAAAAACCAGCAGCCGGCGCAGCCACAGCCACGGGCGCAGCCGCAGCAGTGAGCGGGACGCCGAAAGGCGATTAAAGCGGCAGTGAGCGGGCCTCGTCCGGCAGGGACAGGTACACTTTATCCCATGACTGAAGGCTCGCCGCACCCGATAGTGATATTCGACGGCGTATGCAATTACTGCAGCTCCGTGGTGGCGTTCATTATAAAGCGCGATACGCGGGGCATATTCAGGTTCGCGCCTTTCCAGTCGGAGTCCGCAAAGTCGCTCCTCGAAAAACACGGCGTTCGGGAAAACTACCTCGACTCGTTCATACTCATCGAGGACGGTAAGCTTTACACCAAATCCGAAGCAGCGCTCAGGCTGTGGCGGAGGCTGGGCGGCCTGTGGAGCATCGCATACGCATTCATCGCAGTCCCCGCGTTTGTGAGAGACGCCGTTTACGATTTCATCGCGCGAAACCGCTACAAGTGGTTCGGCAAGAAAGACGAATGCATGATCCCCGGGCCGGAAGTGAGAGAGAGATTCCTGGAGTGAGTTCCCGGTTAAGCCCTTTAAATTCCTGCTCAAAACGGCCTGTCGTTACGGGCATATTGTCTCTGCCGAGTATAATGTTATTTTTTTATACTGCAGCAGGCAGGGTGTGACGAGATGAGCGACGGGCTTCAGTTTAAAATAGCTTCCGAGAAGGGCGAGTTCGAACAGATTCACGCGCTCAATTACGAGACCTTCGCCGAAGAAATACCGCAGCACGATAAAAACGACGAAAGGTCGCTCGTCGATAAATTCCACGAAGAAAATACATATCTCATATGCCTCGACTCCGGGGAGCTGGTCGGGATGCTTGCCGTGAGGGACAGGCGGCCGTTCTCTCTCGACCGGAAGATCCCGGACCTCGATTCGCACCTGCCGCCGTTCAGGTCGGCCTGCGAGATAAGGCTCCTCTCCGTAAAGAAGGACAGGCGCAACAGGAAGGTCGTTCTAGGCCTCTTCGCGTCGCTCGCCTCCTGGTGCGAGGAGGGCGGGTACGACATCGCCCTCATTTCGGCCAACGTCGAGCGAGAAAAACTCTACACGAATCTAGGATTCGCCCCCTTCGGCCCTCGCGTCGGCACTGAAGGCGCGCTTTACCAGCCCATGTACCTCACTCCCGAGCCCTACTACCGTATGAAGGCAGGCACGCGGCTACTTTCGAGGATGACGGGAGCGGCGGACCCGGGCGGGAAGACGCCGCTTAATTTCCTGCCCGGGCCTGTGGACGTTGCGCCAGCCGTGAGAAAAGCGATGGCGGACAAGACGCTCTCGCACAGGTCGGGGGATTTCGTCACAGCCTTCGAGGATGTGAGACGTAAGCTCTCGGCGCTCGTGAACGCATCGCGTGCTTCTATTCTCATGGGCTCGGGAACGCTCGCGAACGACGCCGTCGCGTCGCGGCTCTCGCTCGAAGAAGGGCATGGGCTCGTTCTTTCGAACGGCGAGTTCGGCGAGCGTCTGGTCGATCACGCGCGGCGTCTCGGACTCAGCTTCGAAATACTCCGGAAAGGGTGGGGGGAGACTTTTTCCCGCTCCGAGATAGAAGGCGCGCTCGATGCCGCGTCCAATACAAGATGGCTCTGGGCTGTCCACTCCGAAACGTCGACGGGCGTACTGAACGACGTCGAAACTCTGAAAAATATATGCACCACGCGGGGCGTGAAACTCTGCCTCGACTGCATAAGCTCGCTCGGCACTGTGCCGCTCGATCTCGCGGGCGTCTACATGGCGACGGGAACGAGCGGGAAGGGGATACGTTCATACGCCGGCCTCTCGTTCGTCTTTCACGGTGAGTTGGGCCTACCGCCGTCCGGGAAGCTCCCGCGCTATCTCGACCTTGCGCTCTACGAAGAATCCGAAGGGCCGCCGTTTACGGTATCGTCCAACATGCTCTATGCCCTCCGCGAAGCGCTCGCCGGCGAGGCTGCATGGAGCGCGCGCTACGGCTCCATAAAAGAGCTGTCGGCGTTCGTCCGGCTGCGTCTCCGTCAGTCGGGATTGCATGTCGTCGCGCCCGAGGGGCACGAATCCCCGGCGCTCGTAACGATAGCCCTTCCGGGCGAAGTCACATCCGAAGAGCTTGGCCCCGAGCTCGAAAAGTCCGGATATTTCCTCAACTGGAGGAGCCCGTATCTCGTCCGCAAAAACTGGATGCAGATTGCCCTCATGGGCGAGTACGATCCTAAATCTGTGGGCCGGTTCCTCGACTTTTTCACAGAGGCCGTCAGGCCGCGAAGACGCGCCTGAGATAATTTCGCCGTTCCTTTGACGATAAGCCCCGAACGATTTATTATTGGCGTATCAGTAAATGAAAAGGAGGTGCGAGATGGCAAGTTTAGTCAACCGTATGATAAGGGCCGCCAAGCTGGACGTGAGTCTCTACGAGGAAGTCGAGGCGGATAAGAGCGCGCTGGGACAGGCGGCGGTAGTGGTTCTTCTTTCCAGCGTCGCGGCCGGAATAGGAGCCGTTGACGAGCTTGGCGCCGGAGGGATAGTGACGACGGCGCTGCTCTCTCTGGTGGCGTAGGTCATCTGGGCTTTCCTGACATACATTATCGGGACGAAGCTCCTGCCGACGCCCGAGACGAAGACCGACCTCGGCGAGATGATGCGTACGATAGGGTTTGCGAGCTCCCCGGGCATACTTAACATACTCGGCGTAATACCATTTCTGGGGCAGTTCGTGGCGCTGATCGTGGGCATCTGGGGGTTCATCGCAATGGTTATCGCCGTCCGGCAGGCGCTCGATTACACGAGCACGTGGAGGGCTGTCGGAGTCTGCGCGATTGGATTCGTCGTCTATATCATAATCGCGGTTGTGCTTGCCGGCATTATAGGCACGGAGCATATGACGCCCGGCGCATCCTGACGGCGGATAAAGCATCTTAATGTTCATGAACGGTGGATGGAGGGGGGCCGGGATTCGTCTAACTTTTTTTCATCGGGAGAGGGTATTCATCTGTGTTTATTAAGAGGGTTATAAGGGCGCTTCTCCTCGATCCGGCCGTTTACGAGGAAATCGAGCACGACAAGCGCGCGATGTGGCAGGCTGCGCTCGTCGTCCTGCTGGCGAGCCTGTCGCGCGGGCTTTACGCGTATAACGTCGGGGATTACGTCGGCCTCGTAGTCAGCACTGTAACCAATTTCGTACTCTGGATACTGCTTTCGTTTCTCATATACATTATCGGCACGAAGCTCTTCCCGGAGTCTGAAACGCGGAGCGACCAGTGGGAGATCATGCGGGTCCTCGGGTTCGCGAGCGCGCCGGGGATGTTCAGGGTTTTCGCTAGCGTGCCACATCTGACGGCGATAGTATTTCTCATCGTATGGGTGTGGACGCTTTCGGCGATGATTGTCGCCGTCAGGCAGGCGCTGGATTTCAGGAGCACCTGGAACGCGATATGGGTTTGCGTCGTCGGGCTTATAACCTATTGGCTGCTTTACGTTATATTGTTTTTTGCGTTCGGGCTGCCGAAGCCTGCGTGGTCGTGAGGCATGGTGTATTTATTGGGAGTCCAGTTTTAAAAAATAGATTACAAACAAAAGGCGAACGGCTTCTACTTTTGCTCGACCAAAAGTAGCAAAAGTCACGGGCCGGGGCAAAATTGTGCTAAAAATCTTCGTGCCTTCGCTAAATCTTATACCCACCCCAGCCCCTGATAAGATTTTTAACGCTCATGCACTCGATTTTTTTAACGCCAATTTTGACGGCCCGGAGAGGTATTGCTGCGCCGCGCAGCGGCTTGCAATTGTATGATCTGGCCGAGAATACAATCTGTCATTCTGAACTTGATTCGGGATGACAGATTAAAGAATGGATTCCCGATACAAGCATTCGGGAATGACAGAACTGTGGTGATTCCTGGCTCGCTCGAAATCGTTGGGAATGACAAGCGAAAAGATTAAATCCCCCCGTACCCCCCTTTTCCTAAGGGGGAATGAAAGACGAAAGCAAAGGATGAAAAGGCTGGATTCCCGATACAAGCATTCGGGAATGACAGAAATGCGGTGATTCCTCACTCGCTCGAAATCGTAGTTCAGAATGACGAACTATAAGGATGGCGGATTAAGAAAGATTGCCGCGGTCGCGAAAGGCGCTTCCTCGCAATGACGGATTAAAATTGCTGCGTCGTTTGCCTGCGGAGGCTCTCCGCACACGAAGTGTGCTTTTCGATCGTAGCGAGTGATTAGAATTGAATTGCCTGTTGCGCGTTGGTCCGTAATCGCACGGTCGATGCTACATCGATTTCCTGCGGACGTGGTCCGCTAGCCTCGGGCTTTGGCGGCGCGGTGCGCTTCGTCTTTCAGGATCTTGTAGTCGATGCTGTCGACGAGGGCTTTCAGGCTCGCTTCGACGATGTTCTGCGATACGCCTACCGTGCTCCAGTCGCTGTCGCCGTCGCCGGATTCTATGAGAACGCGCACTACTGCATCTGTCCCGTGCTTGGCGGCGAGGACCCTGACTCTATAATCCTTGAGGCGCACTTCGCGGAGGTTCGGGTAGAACTTTTCGAGCGCCTTACGGAGGCCCTGGTCGAGCGCGTGCACGGGGCCGTTTCCTTCGGCTGCCGTGTGCTCGACTACGCCGTCTACCTGAACTACGAGAGTAGCCTCGGTTATGGGC
>JAGVLR010000150.1 GCA_020054175.1 Candidatus Dadabacteria bacterium | reverse complement strand
GGTTCTGGAGAGGCTTGGCGACTACTCTACAGGGACAGTCTGGGAGGTCGTGAACAAAAATAACTATAAAAAAGCTGCGGACGTCTACAGGGAAGCCCTAGGGCTCCTCGGCCCGGAGCCCTCTTCGGACGATCTCGGGAGGCTCTCGGTCAAGATCGGGAAATCGTATAAAAGGCTCGCCGAGATGGAAGCCGCGGCAGATAACCCCGGCACCGCCGCGGAGTATTACGACGAGGCATTCGCATGCTTCCCGGAGGGGCTTGCCGAAGCGGAATATGCCGACGCCGGGAGGGCGCTAGGCAGCTCGTTCAAACGGCTTTACGAGGCAGGCGGCAACCCCGGAGACTGCAGAAAGGCGATTGCCGCATTCTGGGAGGCGCTCAAATGCGCCGAGTCGTCCGGAGACGCCCGACGTTACCGCGAAACCGCGCACACGCTCGCCGGGCTGTATACGTCGCTCGCGGAATCCGAAGAAAGTGAAGGGCGGGCAAATGAGGCGCTCGAATGTTATGCCGAGCTGCTTTCGCTTTACGAGCCGGAATCGTTCCCCGAGGAATACGCCGAAGCACAGCGCCGCGTCGCCGGATTCTACGCGAGGCTGGCCGAGATCGAGGACAGGTCCGTGAACACCGGGCTTGCCATAGCTTCCTGCAAGGAGGCGCTTTCGTACTATGCCGAAACCGGGGCCGAGGCCAGACGTAGAGAGACAGCCGGTCTCATATCCGCACTTTACCGCGCGCTCGGATACTCCTCCGACGCCCGGCCCGATATGAGAATCGAATATTACCAGGAGGCCATAGCCTACGGCGATACTTCCCCATCGGCATACAAATCGCTCGGAGAAGCGTATCTGGCCGTATCCGGTGTCGAGGACGCAGCGGACAATCTCCTGAAAGCGGCCGACTGCTTCCGGAAAGCGATCGAGACGGGCGTATTTACCACGGTCTCGCCGGAATACGGGCGCCTGGCGGCTTCGCTCGGAACCGCATATGCAGGTCTCGCCCGGGAGACGGGCGAGACGGAATATCTCGGGCATGCCCGGGTGGCGCTGACTGCCGCGCTCGAAGCCCTGCCCTGGGATAGATTCCCATACGAGCACGGAGAAATTTCGGAAAAGCTGAAAGAATTAGCAGTTACTGCGGATGAAGCTGAAAGTAACGAGGCTGAAAGTCCCAATACACAGCCGCCCATCGCGGAGTTGTCCGCCGCTGAAAGCGTTTCCAGCCGGGGCTATGACGCGCCGCAGACGGAAGCGGAGTCTGATGTCGATTGCGCACGCGACGTATATCCAGTATTCCACGAAGAGGATATTCCGGAGGAGCCGGCAGCCGTTGTAGAGCACTGCCGCAATAGACTCGGCGAGGCTTCTCGGGCAGAGTATCCCAAAGTCTTCGCGTCGCTTCTCTACCGGCTTGGTAAGGCTTATCTGGAAATTGCCGCCTCCGAGGGCAGCCTGGAGAGTTACCTCAAGGCAGTAGACTCTTTCACGCAGTCGCTGAGAGTGTACGACGTCAACGGGAGCCCGGCCGAGTACGCCGAGATAAGAAAACAGATGGGACTCGCCTACGCCGGCATAGCGCGGGCCAACGGTGACCCGGATTACTACATTCGTGCAGTAAGGGCCTTTTCCGAGGCGCTTAATATTTATACGTTCGAGCGGTGCCCGGAAGGCTACGGCTTTATAAAGAAGAATATAGCCTCGGCATACGATGGGCTCTCCGCAGTATCCGACAAAATAGCGAATTCGCAGCCTGCCGCCGCGGCCTACGAAGAAGCTCTCAAATACTACACGCACGAGCGGTTCCCCGAGGAGCATACAGCCATACTCGTCAGCCTGGGGGCGATATATCAGCTCCTTGCCGAGAGCGTCGACAGGGCCGCCAACTGCAGGAAGGCGATTGACTGCTACGACATGATTCTAGGCGTCTACAATCTCGAAGACCATCCCGAGGAATACGCCGCCGCGCTCAACAACCTTGGCGTCGTCTACAGGATGCTCGCCGAGCACGACGACAAGGCCGAAAGCTGCACACGCGCCCTCGGATGCTATTCCCGCGCGCTCAGGGTCTACACTGAAAACGACTACCCGATACAATACGGCTCGACTAAGAACAACGTCGGACTTGCATATATGACGCTCGCCGACGCCGTGGACAGGGAATCCAACTGCAAACGGGCGGTAAAGGCCTTCGAGGATGCGCTCAAGGTAAGGACGATTCAAAATAACCCCATGCAGTTCGCGGCGACCCAGAACAACCTCGGCATCGTCTACAGGATGCTTTCGGAAATAGAGGACAGGGCGAGGAACTGCAAGAGGGCGATAAACGCCTACGAGACGGCGCTCATCGTGTATTCGGCAGAGAAGTTTCCGCTCGAATACGCCACGACACGGAACAACATCGGCGGCGCGTATTCGACCCTTGCCGAAGAAGAGGACAGGACTGCCAACTGCGACAGGGCGGTCCAGTCCTACAGGGAAGCCCTCAAGGTCTTCACGCGGGACCGTTTCCCGGGTCCTCACGAAATCGTTAAAACCAATCTGGAGCGGCTTTTCGAGTTTTATGGGAAAGACCTCACAGCACACTGAAGCCGAAACAGCGGAGTGTGTGCCTGGTATCCCGAATTTTTACATTCCGCGCGCTTCGGAATATATTTAAACCGTTGAAACCGATTCCTCTTCTTTTTATTGCGCTGCTTTTCATTGCCTTTCCGGAGCGCGGTCTGGCCGGTGGGAAGGAAACCCTCGTCGACATATCCGGCGTCGCCGTGATAGTAGACGAAGTATCAGCCGCCGCCAGGGCGGACGGGCTCCTCGAAGCCGACATCAAAACCCTCGTCGTATCGAAACTCGACAAGGCCAATATAACCCTCCTCGAAGACAGGGAGTGGTACAGCGTCTTCGGCGGGTCTTACCTTCTCGTGGAGGTTATCGCGAGTAAATCCGAGTCCGGGATGTACTACGCCGTTTTTCTGGACCTCGAACTTCATCAGACGGTCGTTCTTTTCGGGAAGAAGCTCGGGCGGAATATAACCACGGCCGCCCCGACGTGGTCTACGGGAAAGCTCCTTTCGTGCCCCGTGGCCGAGATAAAACCCTGCGTGGAAACAAGTATAGGCGAGCTAACGGACACGTTCATAAAGGACTATCTTGAAGTGAATTCCGGAAAGAACACGAAGTGACTCCGGCCTTTCGGGCTCCAAACGTTCGGAAAATCAGAACGAAAGCGAAGGTGCAAGCTCGATGTCTACTTCCTCTTCGGTGCTCGTCTCCATGCGCCTCAGCTTGACCTTTCCGCGTGAAAGCTCGTCCTCGCCTATGATAAACGTATATCTGGCTCCCGACTTGTCGGCGCGCTTCAGCTGGCTCTTGAGGCTCTTGCCGCCGTATTCCATCTCGGCGGATACGCCCCTGTCCCTGAGGGCCGACGTGAGTTTGAACGCCGCCGTACGCGCCCCCTCGCCGAGATGTGCGACGAATACGGCAACCTCTTTCTGAAAGCCGCCCGGGTGCGCTTTCTCGTGGAGAAGCACCAGCCTCTCCATACCCGTGGCGAATCCAACCGCCGGCGTCTTCGGGCCGCCCAGCTCCTCTACGAGCCCGTCGTACCTGCCTCCCGCGGCGATGGCGTTCTGCGAGCCGAGCTCGTTCGTCGTCACCTCGAACACCGTTCTCGTGTAGTAGTCGAGCCCCCTTACGATCTTCGGGTTGATCGTATACGGCACGCCCGCGTTTTCGAGATAGTTCTCGACGGCTTCGAAGTGAGCGGAGCAGTCGGGGCAGAGGTTGTCTATCATCTTCGGCGCGCCGGCGGCTGTCTTTTTGCACCCATCCTCCTTGCAGTCGAGTATGCGAAGCGGGTTCGTCCCGAGCCTCCGCCTGCAGTCCGGGCAAAGCTTCTCCGACTGCGGCTCGAAATAGGCTACGAGCTTTTCTTTATACTGCGGCCTGCAGTTATTATCCCCGAGGGAGCTTATCTCGAGCGTCAGCCTTTCCGAAAGCCCTGTGCTTTCCAGGAATTTCCAGACCATCGTTATAAGCTCGGCGTCGGAGGCCGGATCCTCGGGGCCGAGGAGCTCCGCCCCTATCTGGTAAAAGCCCCTGTAGCGGCCCTTCTGAGGCCTCTCGTGCCTGAACATCATCCCGCCGTACCAGAGCTTGCTCACAGGAGCTTTGGCGTGCATCGAGTTTTCGACAAACGCCCTCACGACGCCGGCCGTCCCCTCCGGACGGAGGGTTATGGACGAACCGTCCCTGTCGGTGAACGTATACATCTCCTTCTCGACTATGTCGGTCGTCGTTCCGAGGCTCCGGGCAAATATCTCCGTGAACTCCAGCACGGGGATTCTTATCTCCGAAAATCCGTAAAGATCGAATATTCTCCGGGCGTTATCCTCGATGAACTGCCATCTCCTTACCTCGTCCGGCAGCACGTCGTGAAATCCCCTGGGTGTTCTCGCTTCCATGATATTTCCCTGTTAATATAACGGCTTTCCGCCCGGTTGTCGTTCCGGGAAAGGGACTAAGTATATACAGGCCCGGGCCCCGTTTCTAATCCCGGCGGCAAATCGTTATATAAGCCCCGGTCTATTAGTCAACCACATGTAAAGAGCATATACTTATTGTTCCGGAGTCTTTATGAGCCACGAAAACCCTAGCCCTCCAGGGACAAAGCCGCGGAGGGCCGCCTATATAGGCAGCCCCGAGCTCTTTTCCAGGGGCGCGAGCGCCATACACGTCATGAAGATGTGCCAGGCTATGGGGCGCCTCGGCATAGATACGGACCTCATCCTCTCGACACCCGGGACCGCTTCCAATCTGCGGGTTTACTACGGCGTCGAGCCATCGTTCAAAATTGTCCCGTTTCCTTATTTTAAAAGCTCTTTCGCCAGGAACGTCCTGCACGGCATCCGTGCGGCCGTATATACCGGCATGAGAAGGGGCCAGTACGACATAACCGTGACGAGGAACATAGTCTACGCACTCCTTGCCGCGAGGGTCTTCCGCCTGCCGGTCGTTTACGACGCACACCACCCGCTTGTCCCCGGAGCGCGGCATCTGTTCCGATCGCTCAAGGACTCCCCTAATCTCGTCAGGTTCTCCACCAACACGCGCGGTCTTGCGGACATATACCTCGGAGAGGGCCTTCCGCCCGAAAAGCTGGTAGCCGCCCATAACGGCGTCGACCTCGAACGGTATGCGCACCTCCCCTCGAAAGACGAGGCGCGGCAAAAACTCGGCCTCCCTCTCGACAAGGATATAATCTGTTATTCCGGGAACATTTACGAAGGCAGGGGAATCGAGCTCCTGATAGACATATCTCTCAGGCTCCCGGATGCCAAGTTCCTCATAGTCGGCGGCCGGGACGAGGACGTCCTCCGCTACAGGCATCTCGCCTCGGAGAAAAAAGCTTCGGGCTTTAAGCTGACGAGCTACGTTTCGCACGACATCGTTCCCCTCTACCTGGCCGCCGCCGACATGCTCGTGCTGCCCTACACCACCGGAATGACGATAAAGGGGGGCACGGTGGCTACGGATTTCACCTCACCGATAAAGCTCTTCGAATATATGGCCTCGGGGAGGCCTATAGTGGCGACGGCGCTTCCATCCGTGGAGGAGCTTCTCAAGGATGGGGAAAACGCGGTCCTCGTTCCGCCGGATAGTGAAGACGCCCTTTATGAAGGCATATCCCGCGTCCTTCATAACCATGATCTGGCCGACCGTATAGCGTCGGGAGCACTTGCGGAAGTGTGGGGCTACACCTGGGAGGAAAGGGCCAAGAAACTCCTCGGCTTTAAATAACGGCTTTTAATCCGCAGGTCTTAAGGTATCTTTTCAACTCGGTACGCCCGGTGCCCCGGGCGTGACAAACAGGATACAGGGTTGATTTTAATTCGCAGACTGTTAATCGTGCTGCTCTCGGTGCTGTTTCCAATTCAGGCCGTGCTGGCGGATCAGGTTGAGATAAGGGATCTTTTCGATTACGCGTTCTCGGATCCCGCGTCTCAGGAAACGCCTCCGTCCGTCGAGTCTCCGGAGAGTGATTACAACGGCGTCGTTCCGGGGGGCGAATCTCCGGGCGGACAAAAGCCGGGCGTAAGCGCCTTTCTCAGGGATACCGCTCTTTCCTACACCTTCGTCTGGGCGGCCCGCTTCTTTTACGTAAGGAACAAGAACAGCAGGATATTCAATACGTCTTTCTCCGACTGGTGGGAGAATATAAGCCAATGGCCCGAATGGCCCGACGGCGACTCCTTCGTCACCAACTGGGTGACGCACCCCGTAATAGGCTCTCAGCAGTATCTCTACTACAGGGCCATGGGGCACGACTTCTGGACTTCCGCCCTGGGCTCCTTCGTTCAGAACATCCTCTGGGAGTATACGGTAGAGGGGCTCGTTCAGCCTCCTTCTCTCGAGGATCTCATATCCACGACATTTGTCGGCGTTCCCGTGGGCGTTGCTTTAGAAGAATCCTCCGACTGGCTGGTGTCGACCGATTTCGTCCCGGCGAAGATACTCGGCCACGTGCTCAACCCCATGAGGAATTTCGTCCACGACAGACAGATCGGAGTGTTTAACCCGCTTTCCGGTTCTTTTATGACGATATCCGGGCATATAGATTTCCTGCCGGCCAGGGATATCGCTATCGACCTCGCCTATCCTATGTATCTCGAAGGGCCGATGCCCCTCGGGAGGTTCATGCTCGAT